>JBIKQC010000477.1:0-3897 GCA_044349855.1 Saprospira sp. | reverse complement strand
ACTGTATTGTGTAAAGATACCCCTGCATTCATCGCTAACCGCGTCGGTGTATACGCTATGGCTAAAATCTTTCAATTGACCGAAGAATTAGGTCTTTCCATCGAAGATGTGGATATGCTCACTGGTCCTGCTATCGGTCGTCCGAACACAGGTACTTTCGCATTGGCCGATCTCGTAGGTCTCGATACTGCCGAAAAAGTAATAAAAGGTATCAAAGATAACTGCCCAAATGACGAACAGGCGGGTACTTTCTATACGCCTAAATATCTGCAGTTCCTGCTCGATAATAAATTCTACGGCAACAAATCCAACAAAGGTTTCTTCGAGCGTACCAATCAAAAAGATGCCAAAGGCAAAACCATCAAATTGGCTTTGAATTTGAGTACTTTGGAATATTCAACATCTGAAAAATCGAAGAGTGCTGTCCTTGAAGCCAACAAACAGGCTGACAGTCTCTCAGGAAAAGTAAGAACCTTCTTTAATGAAAAATTCAACGAAGACAAAGGTGCACAACTGGTCCGCCGTTCATTCCTGGGCCTTTTCGCTTATGTTTCAAACCGTGTTCCTGAAATTTCAGACAACCTTTACAGTGTCGATGATGCACTTCGCACAGGCTTTGCCTGGGAAGTAGGTCCATTCCAATACTGGGATATGGTTGGTGTTGAAAAAGGCATCGAATTGGCTGAAGCTGAAGGTCAGTCTGTTGGCGCTTGGGTTAAAGAAATGGTAGCTGCCGGCAACGAAAGCTTCTATAAAGTGATTGCTGGCGTAAAGCATTACTATGATCAAAACAGCAAATCTTACAAAGCTGTTCCGGGTGCTGAAACCTCTATTGTATTGGATAATATCCGCGATAAATCTATCGTTTGGAAAAACGCAGATGTTCAACTTCACGACATCGGAGACGGAGTTCTTTGCCTCGAGTTCCGTTCTATGCACAATACCATCGGGGAGGGTGTAGTTCGCGGTATTATGGAATCTATCCAAATTGCAGAAGATGGCAACTGGAAAGGACTGGTAATCGGTAACAATGCTCAAAACTTCTCTGTGGGTGCCAACCTGATGCTGATTGCCGGTATGGCTTATGAGCAGGATTGGGATGAGCTGAACATGGCTGTACATGCTTTCCAGCAAATGAATATGCGCGTTCGTTACTCCGCAATTCCTGTTGTTGTGGCTACTCAGGGTTATACCTTCGGTGGCGGTTGTGAAATGGCGATGCATGCTGATGCTGTTGTTGCTTCGGCCGAGTCTTACATCGGTCTCGTTGAGGTGGGTGTTGGACTTATCCCGGGCGGTGCAGGTACCAAGGAGTTTGCACTCCGTGCTTCTGATGCCTTCCACAAAGAAGAAACTCAGGTGCCTATCCTGATCGATAAATTCAAAACTATTGCGATGGCTGCTGTTGCCACTTCTGCGCCTAAGGCTTTCAAAGAAGGCTATCTGCGTAAGGGCATCGACCGTGTCTGTATCAATACAACCCGTACTTTGATGGAGGCTAAACGAGAGGTATTGTCTTTAGCTGCTGCCGGTTATATTCAGCCAGCTTCACGCAATGACATTTATGTCTTGGGCCGTATTGGTCTGGGAGCACTCAATGTTGCTGCTGAATCACTTCGTTTGGGTAAATATGCAAGTGAGCATGATATCGTTATTGCCAAAAAAGTTGCTTATGTACTTTGCGGCGGTGATCTTTCTGCTCCTCAAACAGTTTCTGAGCAATATCTGCTTGATATCGAGCGTGAAGCTTTCTTGAGTCTTTGCGGTGAGCAAAAAACTTTGGAGCGGATTCAGGCGATGTTGAGTACTGGTAAACCGTTGCGTAATTAGATTGTCAGATTGTAATAGGTAGAGGGTAGAGGGTAGAAAGTACCGCAATTGTTTATAATAACGAGCGGCATAATGTATTTTTAGTTTGTATTAGGATTGGCTTCTTTGTCAGAAAGAGTATAAATTTGAATTTTACATTTTCAAACCCTGTACTGCTAATGTAGCATATAGAGGGCAGAAAGTACCGCAATTGTTTATAATAACGAAAAAGGTAAATTGTATTTTAAGTTTGTATTTGGGACTTGCATCTTTGTCCGGAAAAGTATAAATTTGAATTTTACATTTTCAAACCCAATATATTATCCCAATGCATAATTTTAGAAAGTTGGATGTTTGGTCCAAAGCAATGGAAGTTGCAGTTGAAATTATTAAGTTGAATGAAACTTTACCTTATTACAAAAGAAATGGTCTTTCTCGTCAAATGGAACGAAGTTCAGTATCAGTGCCGTCTAACATTGCTGAAGGAACAGGAAGAAAATCAGTAAAAGAATATCTTCATTTTTTGAATATCGCCTGTGCGTCAGCTTATGAATTGGAAACACAGGTTTTAATCGCTCAGAGAGTTGATTATTTTCAGGGTGCAGATTTAGATTCACTTGTTTTAAAAATTCTGTCAACTCAGAAAATGTTATTCGGATTGGTTGATTCAATTATTAAAAAAGAAAAATAAGTGGAGTTTATTTTAAAAATGAATACCGCTTATCAATTTAAATATAATAAAAAGGAGGGTTGGAACTCTATCCTCTGCCAAAATACCATTTATAACAAAAATAGAGGATTAGGTACTCTCTACCTTCTACTCTCTACCAAATACCATATTAAAAATGGAAGCATACATCGTAGCAGGCTATCGTACCGCAGTTGGACGCGCTAAAAGAGGCGGATTCCGTTTCATGCGCAGCGACGATTTAGCCGTAGAAGTTATTAAACACCTGATGGCACAAGTGCCGGAGGTAGATCCTACACTCGTAGATGACGTATTCGTCGGCTGTGCAAACCCCGAAGGGGAGCAGGGCCTGCAGATCGGTCGTCAGATCTCAATGAGAGCATTAGGCAAATCGGTAGCAGGGATGACCATCAACCGCTATTGCGCATCTGGATTGGAAACTATTGCCATGGCAGTAGCCAAAATCAGAGCAGGCATGGGCCATGTATTCGTTGCAGGCGGCGCCGAAAGCATGAGCCTTATCCCAATGACCGGTTACAAGCTGGCGCCAAACTATGGCGTTTCAACCGAACACCCGGACTACCTCGTAGGGATGGGACTCACTGCTGAGGCTGTAGCCACTAAATACAATATTTCCCGCGAAGATCAGGACATTTTTGCCTATAACTCTCACGCGAAAGCAGGCAAGGCATTGGATAACAAATTGTTCCAAAGCCAGATTGTGCCTGTTTCCGTAAATGAAGTTTATGTGCAGGACGGCAAACGCAAAGAAAAAAGTTGGATCGTCAGCGAAGACGAAGGTGTTCGCCGCGATACTACAGTTGAAGGACTGAATGCACTGAAACCCGCATTTGCAATGGGCGGATCTGTTACCGCAGGTAATTCATCCCAAACTTCTGACGGAGCAGCTTTTGTCCTTGTCGTGAGCGAAGAAATGGTAAAACAGCTGAACCTGAAACCGATCGCACGTATGGCTGCCTGTGCAGTAGGCGGTGTCGAACCACTGTACATGGGCATAGGTCCTTGTGTTGCTATTCCAAAGGCACTGAAACAGGCCGGTCTGAAACAGGAAGATATCCAAATGATCGAATTGAATGAGGCTTTTGCCGCGCAGTCACTGGCAGTTATCCGCGAATTGGGCCTGAATCCCGATATCATCAACGTAAATGGTGGTGCTATCGCTTTAGGTCACCCACTGGGTTGCAGCGGTGCCAAACTTTCAGTTCAACTCTTCAACGAAATGCGTCGTCAAAATTTGAAATACGGTATGATCTCTGCCTGTGTAGGCGGTGGTCAGGGTATTGCAGGTATTTATGAAATGCTGTAAATGAGATTTGAAATTTGAGATCTGAGAAATGAGAAATGAAATTTTTCATGGAAATGGAAGTATCGTTTTTAAA
>JBIKQC010000478.1:0-3897 GCA_044349855.1 Saprospira sp. | reverse complement strand
GCATCGACAACGATACAGGCAGGTAATTCTCCACCAGAGAGCACATAATCTCCCACCGAGAGTTCCATAGTGATAAAATGCTCGCGTACGTCAATTTTTACATCATGGATAGATATTGTTCCAAGTTAGTGGCTGTTGTTCAAAACGTTTTCTCATTACCTTGAATTTTGAATAATTTTTACATTCGTTATTTAGTAATATTTATTATGCTGATTTGCTATTGTTTGTATTAAGCAACAACATTAAGATAGCAATTATTCAAGAATATTCAAAGTGTAATATAAAATATATTTAAATGATTATCAATAATTTATAACGTATTTTGGGTTTTCTGTCAATCACTATATAAATAAGAAGAAGTCCTCATTATATTATGGCGACTCCTTTCTTACTAAATCATATTTTCGTTAAAAAACATATCTCCCAATAAAAATGAGCAGTAAAATCTGCGTAGCAAAAATTACATAGATATTTTTCTTGAAAGCCCATTTTTTGTTTTTGTGCCGCCATACAGGCATAGCTATTAGTACACCCAAACTGCCGCCAAAAAGCGCCAATTGAAAAAAACGGGCTTCCGAAATTCGGAACTTCTTTTTATTCGCCAAATTTTTATCCCAACCCATCAGAAAAAAAGTGTAGAGATTAAAAAGTGCCAATATAATCAGCAGTATTTTTAAGAACATAAAATTTAATTTGTGCAAATGCTTATTAAAATTGTACGTACTATATCATCCTCTGCCATTTAGAGGCAGCCTGTTTCATAAAAGCAAGGACATCTTTTCTTTGGTCCGGCAGCATGCCTACCCATGCAGCAATTGATTTCTGCAGTTTAGCTGCCTCTTCTTTCAAATCATCCCCTTTCAGTACAAATTCAATCTGCTGATTTAGTGCATCACTGAAATGCTGCAACAGCTTAGAAGCCTCATCTACTCTTCTTTTATTATTCAGAATTTCAGAAATACTGCCAATCATCTGAATAATATAACCGATTGATGATTTTCTTTTTCGAAGAATTTCGTCCGGGCTCAATTCATAGCTTTCAGCTTTAAAATTATAAACAGCCAAATAAAGTCCATTAGCCCCATTAGCCGCACGATACAGATATTCAGCACCTGCAGCTTCTGCAGCTTTTGCGGCAAATTCAGCAGCCTGAACATCTAAAATATTTCCAATTTGCTCCGAGTTCAGAATTTCAGGCTTGACAACCGGAACTTCAGCATCCTGAAACTGGCCTATAGCATATGCCCACATGGCCGAATTATTCGTGGCAGCCCATGACAGCACAGCTTTAATATCTGCATGTGCCACAACTGTACCTGCTGCATCTGTCCAATGAATTTTTCCTCCGGCCAGATTGATACCATAACTTTTCACTGCCAATCCATCAAGCAGCTCTGTAAATTTTTCTAAGTTCATTGTAATAATGGTATTGATCATTTATATAATTTATGTCGGATATAGGCCAGATAATTAAAACAGGCCCTTTCTGCTTCATTGTTTGAAATATAATTGTCCGTTTTAATCGCATCCCGTAGATAGACAAACATTTGCATCATAATAAGACTGGCATCAATACAGCCCAAAGCGGTACAATCTGTCGGAATAGTCTTTTTGATCCATTCCAAATCATTCTCGGGAAGCTTTTCAGCAAATCGCATACGCCTCGCGGACAAACCATTTTTCATCAGAACCAGTGGACCAATGCTGTAGCTTCTCACCTCGCAAAGATAATCATAAGCCTCAATAATTTCACCTCTTCCCAATTTTGACAGTACATAATGCATCCAGGTCCAAAACCTGCTTTCCTGGTATTGGAGCTCGGGCAGGGCGTAGCCCAATGAAGGGTAACGGCCAATGACTTCACTGAGACAATTTTCTCTCTCGAATAAAATTTCAGGATCCTCCACCCTTTTTTCAAATCCGGAGAGTGAAATCCATTTCCAATCGACATGCAGCAATTGCGGTTCGTAATAAAAAAGGCTGACAGCAACATTGTCATCATGTCCATTTTTATAGAAACTCAGCAATTTCCCAAGTGGCTGCACTATGGCTCTTTTCTCTTCAAAAGGCATCGAAACTGCCTTTTCATCAAGCACCACATAAAAGTCAAGGTCCGAAAATTCGTCCAATTCTCCTGTCATCCAGGAACCTCCAATGGCTAGACCAAGAATGCGGCTGTCGCCAAATAAAAGGGCTTTTGTCCGTTCAACAAAATGCTGATGTACTGTTGTCGTCATGTCTTTAGTTATGTCTTTAGTCATGTCTTTAGTCATGTCTTTAGTCATGTCTTTGAGATTTAAGTGCGTAGAAACACTTATTATTTATCAAAATTACAAAAAATCCCTAACTTTGGCATCTTAGGAACGAGTTAGAAAAACAGTGAAAATCACAGAACAGAACAAATCATGAAACAAAACATCCTTGAGCGTTTTTTACGCTATGTAAAAGTTGATACTATGTCGGAGTTCGGCGTGGAAAAAATTCCGAGCACCGACAAACAATGGGTTTTGGCCAATCAAATTGTGGAGGAGCTGAAACGCATCGGACTTTCTGAAGTAACAATTGACGAGCATTGCTACATCATGGCTACACTGCCTGCCAATACAGACAAACAGATTCCTACTATCGGATTTGTGGCACATGTTGATACCTCTCCCGACTTTATTGCCGACAAGGTAAATCCGCAAATCTGGCAAAACTACGACGGCGCTGAAGTTGTCCTGAATGCCGAGAAAAACATTGTACTGCGTCCGATTGAATTTCCGGAACTGGCTGACGTAAAAGGCCATACACTTATTACTACCGATGGCACAACCCTGCTTGGCGCTGATGATAAAGCCGGTGTTACTGAGATTGTTTCAGCAATGGAATATCTTTTGGAGCATCCTGAAATTAAACATGGAAAAATCCGCATCTGTTTTACACCCGATGAAGAAGTTGGCCGCGGTGCTGATTTGTTTGATGTGGCAAAATTTGGTGCTGAATGGGCTTATACAATGGATGGTTCTGCCCTTGGCGAACTGGAATATGAAAACTTCAATGCAGCTTATGCGTTGGTAAAAGTTCAGGGCAAAAGCGTGCATCCCGGTTATGCCAAGGATAAAATGGTCAATTCCAATCTGTTGGCTGCCGATTTTATTCAGTCAATGCCTGTCAATGAAGTACCTGAACGTACTTCAGGATATGAGGGTTTCTACCATCTGAATAATATGAAAACCAGTGTCGATGCTGCCGAACTGATGTACATCATCCGCGATCATGACCGTGAAAAATTTGAAGCCAGAAAAGTATTTTTTGGCGAACAGGTCAATCTCTTCAACCGTAAGTACAAAGGTGCTTTTTCTGTGGAAATCAAGGATCAGTACTACAACATGCGCGAAAAAGTAGAACCTGTTTATCATATCGTGGAACTTGCCAATAAGGCAATGCTGGATCTTGGTATCAAACCAATTGTGAAACCAATACGCGGCGGTACAGATGGTTCAAGACTTTCCTATATGGGCTTGCCTTGTCCGAATATCTTCGCCGGTGGCATGAATTTCCATGGCCGTTATGAGTATGTTTCTCTTGAGGTAATGGAATTGGCGACTAAGGTGATTGTGAAGATTGTGGAGAATATGGGGAGGTAATGTGCGGATGTGATGATATGCGGATATGTGTATTTCACATAACACTTGTAATCCCTTCGAGATGCCTTATCCTTCCGAAGCAATCTGAGAAGGATGATACTGCTCAGGAATGCCAAAAACATGATTGATCCGGCCCAAATCCAAGATTTATTCAATTCCATTTGATTATCCCAGATCCGTCATTAGAGTTCGTTAAGAAAGCCTAAAGGGCAAAGAACCAACGCTCCGCGAAGCGAAAATAAGTACTCACGGAGTTTTTTGGGGTGAA
>JBIKQC010000057.1:0-13952 GCA_044349855.1 Saprospira sp. | reverse complement strand
AACGTATTTTTCAATAAAAACTGAACCATCACCAAATGCATTGGTAGCCTCTGATACTGCACGGTCCATCTGTTCTTCAAAATCGGCTTCTGATTCAACTATACGCATACCTTTTCCACCACCACCTGCAGAGGCTTTAATGAGGATCGGATATCCTATTCCTGCTGCAATTGCTTTGGCTTCAGATATGTTGGTAATGGCTTCTTTTGTGCCCGGAACAAGTGGAATGTTGTATTTAAAAGCAGCTTCTTTAGCTGCCAATTTACTGCCCATAACTCTAATAGCATGGGGGCGGGGACCGATGAAAATGAGCCCTGCATCAGCTACAGCCTGAGAAAAATCGGCATTTTCACTTAAAAAGCCATAGCCGGGGTGAATACCATCAACACCAAGCGATTTAGCTACTTCAATTATTTTATTTCCAAGCAGATAAGACTGATTTGATGGTGCCGGACCTATACAAACTGCCTCATCTGCATAATGCACATGTGGCGACATTCGGTCAGCTTCCGAAAATACGGCAACTGTTTTGATGCCCATTTCTTTACAGGTGCGCATAACGCGCATTGCGATTTCTCCGCGGTTGGCTATGAGTATTTTTTTCATTGTCTAAAAAGTGCTTTGCTCACTTATTTATTACTGTTTCCAATCAATTTTATATTTCTTCCTGAAAAGGACATTTTCATCCTTCAGGTTATCCAGGCTAGTGTATTTGTCTTTACTCTTTTTAAGTGCCACAATGTACAGATAAATTGGCTTTTTGATGTCTTTTACTTCAAATTCATTGCTTCTGTCATTGATTTTTGAAACCTCACGAAGTCCGTAAAATAGTTTTCCTTTTTTCTCCAGCGTATTGAAATTGTGCATTTTATTGCCTTTATATTCAAATTCAGGTCCCATATAATGCACTGTTTCTATGTCAACATAGAGTTTGCGGTCAAAATTAAAAGGATATTCGGCAACCTTATACCCTAAATAGTTTTTAAGCTCCGGCACAGGTAGGCTGTTGTCTGAAAGATAAAACAGGTCTTCGTAAGCCGCATTCACATAAATCCCGCCAATTTTATTGTCAAAAATGAGCTCAATTTCAAAATTGCCTTTTTGTAATAATGCAATTTCATTCTCTACTTTAACGTCCTCACCTGACTGTTTTAACTTAACTTCAAATTTTTGTGCAATGGCAAGGGGTGAAAGTAAAAGCAGGAAATAAGCTAATAATACAAATTTCATTAGCTCAATTTTAAAACGGCTTCTTTAATTCTTCTTACTGCTTCGCGCAAATCGTCCTGCCCCAAGGAATAACTGAGGCGAACACATTCGGGAGCACCGAAAGCATCTCCCGAAACCAATGCTACATGGCCGGTATAAAGCAGATAATCGCAAAGATCATCGGCATTATTGATTTCATGTGAACCGTCTGATTTGCCATAGTAAAAGCTTACATCCGGGAAAACATAAAAAGCTCCGGTCGGATTATTTACTTTAAAACCGGGAATTTCACTAAGCAATTTTACAAAAAGATCGCGACGTTTGTGGAATTCCTCCGTCATTTTAAAACTTGGCGTCAAATCTGCCAAAAGTGCTGTTACTGCAGCCTTCTGGCTGAAAGAAGCTGCTCCGGAAGTGAATTGACCCTGCATTTTTACACAGGCATCTGCAATCCATTGTGGTGCGGCAATATAGCCCAAACGCCAACCTGTCATGGCAAAGCCTTTTGAAAACCCGTTGACAATTACAACCCTGTCTTTAATGAAATCAAATTCGGCAATGCTAATATGCGGTTCACCGGTGAAATTGATATATTCGTAAATTTCATCCGAAACAATAGTAATCTGTGGATGATCTACCAAAACATCTGCAATGGCTTTCAGTTCTTCGCGTGTAAACACTGAACCGGTTGGGTTGCAGGGTGAAGAAAAAATAAGCATTCGGGTATTAGCTGTAATAGCCGCACTTACTTGAGCTGCCGTTGCTTTGAAATCCTGTTCGATGCTGCCTTTTACAAAAACAGGTACAGCTCCGCTTAATTCAATAATTTCTTTATATGAAACCCAGTAGGGGCTGAGGACAATCGCTTCATCACCTTCCTGCAGCAAGGACATAGAGAGATTGGCAATACACTGTTTGGCACCATTTGAAACGACAATCTGTGTAGCTGTGTATTTTAATTTGTTATCTCTTTCGAATTTAGTACAGATTGCCTGACGAAGTTCTAGCAGTCCGGCAACGGGTGTATATTTTGTGTAGCCGTCTTCCAATGCTTTGCTGGCCGCTTTTTTGATATGTTCGGGTGTGTCAAAATCAGGTTCTCCCAAACTGAGGCTGATGATTTTATGTCCCTGAGCTGTGAGTTCGCGGGCAAGCTGTGCCATTTTCAGGGTGGCCGATTCGCCCATATTAATAATGCGGTCTGAAAGTCTTTGGTAGTTCATAATCGTGTTGGTATACATAACTTTAAAGATTAAAGATGCAGCTACGGAAATGTTTTTTGTAATATTTTAATTAACTTTAGAAAAGAGCGATCTGTACAGTATTTGAAACTTACTTTTGATGCTAATTCTTTGTATAAGGCCGAAGACCGAGGTTCTCTTATCTGTTCCAATCGGAGCTCAAATGCTTCTTTAGGTCGTTCTGGTTTTTGATTATCCAAAATGATAAAATTTTCTTGTTCAAGCCATTCTTTTACAGAATTCATATCGCTCAGATCCAACAAGTCTGCAAGATGTTGTGGTTGAGCCCAAACCCAGTTTTCAAGTTCAGGGTTGATGACAAGAACATGCGCTGTGCCTGTTTTCCAACCAAATGTTTCAAGCTGCTCTTCAAGCTGTTTTTCTAATTCTTCTGCAGATAAACTATTTTCTCCAGACCCTTCGTAATCAAAAACTAAAAAACACTGTTCGTATTGAGTTGAAAAATTTCTAAGCCATGCTGTCCCACTTGTTCTACAACCTGGGTCATGCTGTGGATGAACATTGATGTCATAACTAATCTGGCTCATTCCAATTGCCTTGTCACGGGCTAAAATCCCTCTGGTAGAGAATTCCATATCTTTATCCGCGACTAAAAATATACAATTTTTCATAAGCTTTTTTTTAACCTAAAACGCCAGAGGCAAAAAGTACGCTGATGTTGAGTTCACCTTTCCAGTCTTTTAGTTTTGGATGTTCATCTCCTCTCACTATGTCGGTTGTTCCTGCTTCCGTTTTTGCAAAGCAAAGGATATCTTTAGTTTCAGCAATGCTCAAAAAAACCGGAGAGTGTGTAGCTATCAAAATTTGAGCATCATATACAGAAGATAGCGATTGATACAATGTTTCTACTGCTTTTGGATGAATTCCATTTTCGGGTTCTTCTATGAGATAAATGCCTTTAAAATCGGGAAGATAGGCTAAAATTGTTAATGCTAATAGTCTGAGCGTTCCATCTGAAATCAACCAACTTGGCACTTTAATACCATTACCATAATCCACTTTGATGTATTTATGTTTGTCATCAGCTCTTTCAATTACTTCAATATCAACTATATCAGGTAATGCTGTTTGTAGATGAGAAATCCAGCGTTTGAATTTTTTTTCATGCTCATTTTTTAAAATATCAATCATCCAAGGAAGATTAGAACCATCTGCTAAGAATTTTTTACCTTGGTTAGTCGCACTTGCTTGTCTTATTTTTAAACTATTGAGCATTAGAATTTGGACATCTTGAACCAATGTTTCTTTTAACCATACTGATACTGGAAATTTACCCTCATCAGCCGGTAAATTACCCAAGGCTGATTTTTTATGACCTAATTTGAAAGAGGGAATCCGACCACCACTACTTTTTTTGTAGATTTCTGGGTAGTAATTATCGTTACCATACAATCTTTTTGTTATGACCTTTTTACTTGATTTATTATCTGTCTTTAGTAAAATTGAATTGTATTCCAATTGGATTTCAGGAAATTCAGTCCTTGTTTTTTTTATGAATGGTTTTTCACTTTTCAGCAAATATAAATTCTCATCAATAATAGCATATTCTTCTTTTTCTTTTATTATTCCTATACAAAGTTCATAACGAACATACTGCATGTCTTCATTTTCTTTCAATTTTAAAATTAGCTGTTTTGGAATTGATAGCTCAATGGCAAACTCAATATTTCCACCATTTTGAGCAAAGGTTAGGTCAGTGTAATCATTTGCACGATCTCTTATTGCGGAGTCAATTCCATGGTTAACAATATCAGACATAAAACTGACTACATCTAAAAAAGTAGTTTTCCCTGTAGCGTTTGCCCCTACCAATATTTGGAAAGGACTTAAGCTTTGGGAAATTTTCCTTAGACTCCTGTAATTGGTTGCTTCTATTTTAGTAATCATAATACCTATTTAATAGTTTTTGCCTCATTCCACAGGGCGTCCATTTCCTCCAAACTCATTTCTTCTAAGGGCTTCGGTGCATTTTCTTCAATGTACTGAAAGCGTTTGATGAATTTCCGGTTTGTTCTTTCGAGTGCAAGTTCCGGATCAACTTTGAGAAAACGTGCATAGTTGATGAGTGAAAACATCAGATCTCCAAATTCTTCTTCAATCTTTGTTTGATCCTGGTTTTCTGCATAAATTTCGTCCTGCAGTTCTGCCATTTCTTCTTTGACTTTGTCAAAAACCTGTTCTTTGTTTTCCCATTCAAAACCAACCTGTTTGGCTTTGTCCTGAATCCGGTATGCTTTGACCAGGGCAGGCAGTGATTTCGGCACTCCCGAAAGTATAGATTTTCGGCCCTCCTGCAGTTTGATTTTTTCCCAATTGGATTTAACTTCTTCTTCGTCTTTTACTACTGTATCGGAATAAATATGCGGATGACGGCGAATGAGTTTTTCGCAGAGGAAATTGAGGACATCTTCTATGTCAAAAGCGCCTTGTTCATCGGCAATTTTGGCATAGAAAACCATGTGCAGCATGATGTCACCGATTTCGCCTTTCAGTTCGTCGAGATTGTTTTCCAAAATAGCATCAGCCAGTTCGTAAGTCTCTTCAATCGTGAGGTGGCGCAGGCTTTCCAGGGTCTGTTTACGGTCCCATGGACATTGCTCACGCAATTCATCCATGATTTTAAGCAGACGGCCAAAGGCCTGTATTTGTGATTCTTTCATGCAGAAAATAAAATTTAGATAAATCGGCTGCTAAGTTATAAAAACTATATTTGAAAAGAAAGAAAAAGGGGGTTAATGTAAGTCAGGCCAATTGATGGAATTATATTTTTAACTCATCCTAAAATACTTGCCCGGCATAGCCCGAAGAACTCCTTTCATCTCCAGTTCCAGTAATACCGAGGCAAGGCGGCTGGTACTGAGACCGGTTTCCTGAATCAGATAATTGATATGAATGCCATCCTTACCCAGAAGCATATCTGTGACTACTCTTTCCTCCTCCGTCAGTTCAATAAAAATCTGTTTTTGAGCAGCAGCCTTTTGTCTTTCCCAGCGAAGGATGTAGGCGATGTCATCAACCGAGGTGAGCAATGATGCCCGATGCGACTTAATCAATTGGTTGCAGCCCTCAGAAAACTGATCTCCAATGCGGCCGGGAATGGCAAATACATCTTTCTGGTACTCATTGGCCATATTTGCCGAAATGATAGATCCCCCGGAAATAGCGGTTTCAACCACAACCAAAGCATCGCACATACCTGCTATAATACGATTGCGCGAAGGGAAATTGCCAGGCATTGGTTCCGTTCGGGATGTAAATTCACTAAGTATTCCTCCGCCAATCTGTACCATCCGCTGTGCTAATTTTGTATGGGAAGGCGGGTAGATTCTATCGAGCCCATGTGCCACTATGCCTACGTTTTCCATGCCCAGATCTACACATTTACTGTGAGCACAGCCGTCAATTCCGAAGGCTAGGCCACTTATAATAAGCGGATTGTATTCTTTTAGTCCCTCGACCAGCAATTCACATTGATGACGGCCATAATCAGTCGGTTTTCTGGTGCCGACAATCCCAACCACTCTTGGCGTATTCAGATTGCAGTTCCCTTTAAAGTATAATAGGAATGGAGCATCTTCAAAATGTTTTAACCTCTTTGGATAGTCTGAATCGTCGAAACAGAGGGCTTTAATTTCATACTTTAGAATGAAAGCAATCTCTTCTTCCGCAAATTTGAAATTGTCTTTTTTGAGAATTTCTGCGGCAATGTCTTTATTTATAAACCCGCTGAGCATCAGTTCCTGAAAATCTGCATCAAAAATGTCTTTGGCTGAGCCAAAATGCTGATATAGTTTTTTTGCTGTCACAGGCCCAACTTTGGGAGTTTGGATGAGCGCTATTTTATAGAGAAGATCGGAGTTCATGAATAGATTGAATATAAATGTAAAGTTTTGTAAGAAAACGGAATTTTGAACTGAACTTCGAATATCGGCCTTAGGAATCAGAATTGCAAGTGAAGTATAAAAATAGCTGCGGTCGGTGAAATATTTTAAAAATATATTGATTTCAACTTGACTTTTAATTAATAATAAAAATTTAAGTTTTATTTTGTTTTAAAAATAATTATATCGCATAATTGTTATTTAAAATAAATAAATTGACTTTAAAATTATCTATCAGCGAAATATTAAAAATCGGGTTGTAAAATATAGTTTTTTCGCTATATCTTTGTGCTGTCAAAAAGCTTAAGACAATTACAAACAATTATCATCAATCAAATTCAAAATAAATTTTCATGAACGATCTATTTAAAAAAGCCATTCAGGCCGGTCTTGGTTTGGCAGTTGTTACTACCGAAAAAGTAAAAGATATTGTAGCTGATTTGGTAGAAAAAGGTAAAGTTTATCAGGCTAAAGAGGAAAAGGAAGAAAAAGAAGAAGCTGCAAAAGGCGAAGCTGCTGAAGACAAAGACGGCGCCGAAACCAAACACAGCCGTTTTGAAGAAATCGAGCAACGCGTTCGCAAATTGATTGAAAACGCAATTGCACGTTTCAACTTCATCAAAAGTGATGAGCATGAGCGAATCGAAAAACGCATTGAAGCTTTGGAAGAAAAACTCAATCAACTGGTAAAAGAAACAGTTGTTCAAAAAACAGAGAGCAGCGAACGTATCTAGTTCAGCACCTGCAGGCCATCTAATCACTAAAATTGGCCCAATCAAAAATTCAACATAAATAGATGTTTATTTAATCAATTTACGTCTCACTTTTTATCAGGTTAATCACCAAAAGTCGGCCCGGAGGGGTAACTCTTCGGGCTTTTTATTTTATCTATTGTCCGGAAAGAGAAGTAATAGCTTTAGCCTTTCCGCTTAAACTTACCTCTATAATTATGATGGACAAAATTGTGCGCAAAACGCTTTATACAGCTGTAGGTATCGTTGCCAATACAACTGAGCGTCTGCAAAAAGCTATTGATGACCTGGTTTCTAAAGGCAGACTGTCTGAGGAAGAAGGCAAAAAAGTTGTTGATGACGTGGTGAAAACTACAGACAATAAACTCGACGGTTACGAAGGCCGTTTCCGTAATCTTATTGACAATGTACTTTCTAAGCTCAATCTCCCTCAGGGCGATGCTTATGAAAAGTTGGAAAAACGCATAAAATCTTTGGAAGTTAAACTCGGATTGTTGTCCAAAGAATTGGAAATGCAGCGCAAAGCCGCTTCAACTGCTAAAATTGAACTGAATGAGGAAGTTTCTACTAAGAAAACTACCCGTAAATCATCCAAAAAAGACTAATCGCTTAAGGCAATAATGATTACTGTAATTCTGTCCGCAAACTTGGATTACAATAAATAGGATGTTTCGATGATTCAAAAAGCTCTGTACCGTATGGCGCAGAGCTTTTTTTATGGTGTTATGTTCAAGCTTGAACAAAAGCTTTTATTAGAATATCTTATTTTAAAAGAAACGAAATACCTTTATTTTGTACTAATGTTATTAAATATTGATTTTGAATTGATTAAATAAATAGAACAAGGCTTTCGCCTTAATAATAAAGCGAATATACTGTAATATTTTGAAAAAGTAAAAATTGATAAGGGAAAAAGCAATTAGAACCTCATTGTAAAATTTCAAATGCAGGCGAAACATTTATCAAAAAGAGTAAAAGTTTCGCCTGTGCATGAATAATTAATAAAAAACAGTCTTTGTTTCTGCTACAGAATTAAAATGACAAGGTCTTTACTAACTGATATACTCCGACAAATTCCAAGCCTGAACATGTTTGATGCCGTTTCGGTTTGGAAAATTGAATTCATCCATACTGACCAGAATTTTTTCATAGTGATCCTGTATGGCATCGAGTGCGGAATACTCTCGCGCTATTGTGGCTTCATCGGCAAGCAGATAGGCAGATTGTAAATATATGACCCGATCGTTTTTTTGTGCGACAAAGTCGACCTCCTTGTTTTGAAGGGCACCCACATATATTTTATATCCGCAGCGCCTTAGTTCAAGATAGATTAAGTTTTCGAGCATATAGCCTACACCATGTGCAAAACCGCTGTAAAGATAATTCTTGAAAGAGAGGTCGTTGCAATAATATTTCACATTTCCCGCTATGATATCTTTTCCTTTGATATTGTAACGGTCGACCTTGTGTATCAGGAAACAATCTTCGATATATCCCAGGTAATTGGCGATGGTATCATAACTTAATTTTCGCCCCTTGCCTTTATAGAATTTAACTATACTATTGATTGACATGATATTGGAAACGGTATTCAGAACATAGACAAAAAGGTCTTCCAATAATTTTGGATCTTTTATGGAGTGTCGCTGTATGATGTCGTGCAGCAACACCGTATCTTTTACTGAGGCCGTGTAGCGCAATTTCATTTCCTCTTCGGGTAGGGCATAGAGTTCGGGTAAGCCACCGCTCTGCAGATATTCCATATAAGATTGTCGATTTTTCCCCAATTTTTTTATGCCGATAAATTCCTCGTAGCCAAAAGGCAATATTTCAAAATTGACATATCTGCCCGAGAGTAGGGTAGCGAGTTCGCCCGATAACATCCGAGAATTTGAACCACTGATAAACAGCTCATATTCTCTGGCAAAATTTTGAGCATAGGAATTAACCAGACGTTCCCATTGATCTATATTTTGTATCTCATCGATAAATAAATAGATTTTGCCTTTGGGTTTCTTGATTTGCTCATATTTTTTGATGAGCTGATCTAAGTCCCGATAATTTTTGATGTCATCGAACTCGATATATTCTTTATTGATATAAAAAATATTCCTTGGCGCTATGCCATTTTTGATAAGTTGACTCGCTATTTGTCTTAGCAGATAGCTTTTACCACATCTTCTTTGGCCGCTTATTACTTTCACGAGGGAGTTGCCACTGAATTTTGATATTCTTTCGAGATAGACCTGTCGTATAAAACCTAATTTTGGTTGTTGCTTCTCCCAAAAGTTATATATTTTGAGATTGTTAAATATTTCTTCCATGTTCAAATAAAATTCAAATTACCATTATAATTTCGTCTTCAGTTTAATAACTGCCACAAAATTATAAAATTTTCTTTTTTGGAAGAAAGAAACATAAAAAAATATAAATTATTCGTCTGTACAAGAAAGTTTTGCTAAAAAATGCAAATGTTTCGTCTGTACAAGAAAGTTTTGATGGAAATTATAAAATATTCGTCTGGGGGCGAAAGTATTGTATAATATTGTAAATTATTCACCCGGGATATTAAGTCACAATTTTATTAATCTATTTATAAACAAGGTATTTAATTGCAAGATTTTGGATGTTTATATGAATAATTAAGTGCGGGTTATTCAGCACTTTTTATAAAATTTATGTTGGTATAAATCCTACCTTTTTAGCGCCGGATTTAGTTCAAAAGCCTTGTTCAAATATTTTTGACCTTCTTCCATGTTGCCCATATTCTGATAGGTAATGCCCAGATTCAGGTAATTATTTGCTTCTTTCGGATTGAGCTTAATTGCTTCTGTATAAACTTTTACAGCTTCAGGATATTTCTGTTGCATGGCATACACAATACCCAAATGCTGATAATTATTGGCCAAAGCTTCGTTTGCCCCACGTTGTTTGTTTATATTGGCAGCCTGAAGCAGATATTGTTCTGCTTTTGGAAGGTCATTCAGCAGTTCGCCATACACTCGGCCAAGCATCTCAATACCATTGAGATAACCCGGTTGCAGTTCCAATGTTTTTAACAGATACTGTTCCGCTTTTTTGCCGTTTTTCTTCAATAAATTCACAAAGCCCAGGTTATACATGGCTGTGTGGAATTTGGGGTTTATTCTAACCGATTCGCCAAAATGCTTTTCTGCTTTGCTCAGCAGACTTGTATCTGCAACTGCAGGCGGTTGTACATCCAAATATTTTTTGAATAAAGTATTGGCAAAATAATAATTCATCTTTGCCGAATTCGGTGAGGCCTTTACATCTTTGCTGAACAACGCTTCATTGTTAGCCCAATCGGGATTTCTGCTGATTGTTTTAACAGAATAGGCAATCGTTAAAACTCCTGTTATAGCAATTAATGCAGGTTTTGTGAATAGCTGATTCAGCTGTTCGGTTTTTAACAATAAAGAAAGTCCGTAGGCCAGTGCCAGACTGAATCCAAGTGAGGGCAGGTAAAGGAAACGGTCCGCCATTGGTGCGCCGATATTGAAAAGCAGGTTTATGGTCAATGAAAGGGGCAGAAAATACATAAGTATGCTTAATGCAAAAATATCTCTTTTCCAAAGTTTTAATAATACCCAAGCTGCCATAGCAATATGCAGAATAAGCCCCAAAAGGGCCAAAGGATTTCCAAAACCCACCAGTGGAATCTGCTCTCTGGAATAATCGGAAGACAATGGATGCGGATAGAGCAGCAATTGAATATATTTCCATAAAATCAAGGCAATCGTACCAAATTTTTCTCCCGAAGCCACTCCATAAAATGGATTTTCCATTATGTCGGTATTGGTCTCAGCCTTTATACTGCCCACCATATAGCTGCGCAAAACAAAATACAGCAAGGCAATTGCCCAATAGGGAACACAGGCTTTTGTTATTTCGCCCCAACTTTTCTCCTTCTCGAAAATATAAAGTGTGAATGGAAAAATGGCAATAAATGTAAATGCATTTTCTTTGGAAAGCATGGCGCCAAAATAAGCCATTACACCTAAGCCTGTGAGTAAGGCAGAGGGTTTCTGAATGCTTTTGTGGAGGGCATAAAGAGCTCCAAAAATGAGAAGCATAGCCAAAATCTCATCACGGCTTTTGATATTGGCGACTACTTCAGTGTGTACAGGGTGAGCAATAAAAATCAATCCGGCAATAAAAGGAATTACGGAGCCAGATCCCTCCTTTTTGTCAAACCAGAGGCTTAGCACTTTGAAAAGCAACAGGGCAGAAAGTGCATATAAAAGAACATTGATAAAATGTCCTACAAAAGGGTTGTAATCGTATAGTTGATTGCCTTTTTCATCCTTTTGCAGTGAACCGTTGGCCAGTTTTTTTGCTGTTCCGAAAAGCTGATTTTCCACAGCAAAGCAGACCAGAGACAGGGGGCGGAAACGTCCTCCGGAAAGCTCCATACCGCCTTCGCCGTAAACACCCTCAAAGAAATCTCGGGTGGCAAGGTCTCCAATTCCTGCAAATCCTTTTTGTGTAAATTTGTTGTCAGTAATAACGATAGAATCGTCAAAAGCAAATTTATTGCTCAGTGTATTTCCATAAAGTATAAAGGCGATCAGGAAGAGTATCCAACCGCCATGTTTTCTGATAAAGTGGAATGCCTCTGTTTTGGGCTGTTCAATATTTGCTGTTTTTATTGCTGAAACAGTAGTTGAAGCCGGTGTTACTCCGACTTTAGCAGTTGGTATATTCTTCTTTTTTGCCATAATTGCTAATTGCGATTATATCATTCAAATCAAAGATTAAATTTATGATTTTCACTAAAGAAAGCTTGCATCAAAATACAGTGGCACAATATCTTTTACTGCTTCGGCGACATAAATTTCACCAAAATCACCCTGCATAATTATCCGGATATTATGATCGAAACGAAGTTCATACTCCAGCATAACCTGTCGGCAGGAGCCGCATGGAGTAATAGGTTTATTCATGTTTTTTTGTTGAGTTTCTACCGTAACAGCTATTGCAACAATTGCGACCCCCGGAAATTGTACTGCTGCAGAGAAAACTGCAGTTCTTTCGGCACAAAGTGTAACCGGAAAGGCAGCGTTTTCCTGATTGCTGCCTCTCACAACAGCGCCGTTTTCTAACAGTAGAGCAGCACCCACTTTGAATTTACTGTAGGGTGAATAGGAACTGTTGACTGCCTCTTTTGCTTCATTAAGCAGCATTTTATCCTGGTCAGGAAGGTCTTTTTCGTCAGCGTAACATAAATATTCGGCCGAGAATTGTATTTTTTTCATTTTAGCTGTTCTGTTCGGTTATGAAAAATATGTGCACTTTCTCAATATCTCATAAAAAAGGACTATTTTCGCTAGCAAATTAACAAAATCTATAACAATATCCACCTATTTTGGATAGATTTATTATTTCAATAGGGATCTGAATCCCTTAAAAAAAGCGTTGATGAAACAGGTACTCATTATTGGAGCCGGACGATCAGCCAGTTCTCTTATCAATTATCTGCTGGAAAAGGCAGAGTTGTATAACTGGCATGTAACTGTGGCTGATGCTTCAGTTGAAGCGGCTCAAAAAAAGGTGGGGGGAAATAAAAGGGGGACGGCAGTAGAACTAGATGTAATGGATGCACAGGTGCGCGGTCAACTGATACAAAAAGCAGACGTAGTGGTATCTCTAATGCCTCCCAATCTGCATCATCATGTAGCTGAAGACTGCATCAGATACTCAAAAAATTTGGCAACTGCTTCATATGTGTCACCACAGGTTCAGGCTTTTGATGCTGCTGCCAAAGAAAAAGGGCTGCTTTTTCTCTGCGAGTTGGGACTTGATCCGGGAATCGATCACATGTCGGCCATGCAGCTGATCAATCAGATCAAAAGAAAGGGAGCTAATATAACAGCGTTTAAATCAGGCGCAGGCGGATTGGTTGCTCCTGAAAACGATGACAATCCCTGGCATTATAAATTCTCTTGGGCACCTAAAAATGTGGTATTGGCAGGACAAGGCATAGCAAAATATCTAAAAAATGGCCATTATAAACATCTGCCATATCATCGCCTGTTTGCTGAAGCAGAGCAGATTGAAATTCAGGGAATGGGTACCTATGAGGCATACCCAAACCGCATTTCATTGAAATATGAATCGGCTTACGGCTTAAAAGGCGTACCGACAATCCTACGCCAAACAATAAGGCATAAAGGATATTGCAAGGCTTGGAATCTATTGGTTCAGTTGGGAATGACCGACGATTCCTACAAAATGGATTATTCCGAATATTTGACCTACGCATCTCTAACCCGCAGTTTTCTGCCAACTGTACAGGATGAAATTAAATTTCAGGATTTGAGGGCCAGAGTAGCACATTTCTTTGGGCTGCCCTATGAAGACAAGGCTATTGAAATGTTGGAATGGTTGGATCTTTTTGAAGAAATTCCTATCAATTTTGATGAGGCTTCTCCTGCAGAAATTCTCCAGTTTATACTCGAACTGAAATGGAAACTGCAGCCTCAGGATAAGGATATGATTATCATGCAGCATGAGGTAGAATATAATATGCCTGACGGTAAAGAATATACCCATTATTCAACAATGGTATATAAAGGCGATGATGCTGAAAATACCGCTATGGCTAAACTTGTTGGACTGCCATTGGCAATTGGCGTAAAAAATATCCTGTTGGGTAAATTTAAAATGAGCGGGGTGCATATACCTATCCTTCCCGAAATTTATGAGCCAATTATGAATGAACTTATAGAATGGGGCGTAAGGTTTGACGAAAAGGAAATTTAACCCAGATCCGTCATTAGAGTTCGTTATGAAAGCCTAAAGGGCAAAGAAAATAAGTACTCACGGAG
>JBIKQC010000476.1:0-3905 GCA_044349855.1 Saprospira sp. | reverse complement strand
AAAAAAGGTCTGATGTTTTTGAATTTTAATTAAATGTAAACTTTTACGGCCTTAACATTTATATCTAAAATCATAATCAGTTAATTTGTTAGGATTCGATCGCGATTTTTGGCAGGAAATTCTGTCTACTTTCCGTTCCAATAAACTTCGGACGGGCTTAACAGCTGCCGGAGTATTTTGGGGCATCTTTATGCTCATTCTGATGATGGGTATAGGCCGCGGCATGGAAAATGGTGTGAAAGGTGAATTTGGCGGAACGGTATCAAACGGACTGTTTGTCTGGCCCGGACGCTCAGCAATGCCTCACCGGGGCATGGGTATCAACAGGCAACTGGCTTTTGATTTGGATGATGTTAAGGAAATTAAGGCAAAAGTGCCCGAAATAGAACTTTTTGCGCCTAGAGTAGAACTCAACGGACTTAATATAGTTTACGGCACAGAAAAAGGCAGTTATGAAGTACGTGGAGAACTGCCTGCTGTTTTCAAAATACAATCGATGATTGCCCGGGAAGGGCGTATACTCAATACCCTGGATGAATCGGAACGACGCAAAGTGGCCGTCATCGGAAAAAAAGTGGCAGAAGGGCTTTTCAAAAAAGAATCGGCAATCGGTAAATACATTCAGGTAAACAACATTCCATTTCAGGTTGTCGGTGTCATCGAATTTGACGGACAGGGTCAATGGATGCAGGAAGTGGAAGAACAACTGTTTATACCGCTGTCAACCTGCCAACAGGCCTTCAATTACGGCAAAAAAATCTCCTGGTTTGTCTGTACAGTTCGTCCCGACGCCTCAGTTACTGAAGTTGAAACAACGGTAAAGGGAATTTTAGCCCGTCGGCACAAAGTAGATCCCAATGACGCTCAGGCTATCGGCTCATTCAATTCTGAAAAAGAGTATGGACGCATTGCCTCTCTTTTCGACAGTATTAATATCTTTATCTGGTTTGTGGGCATCATGACACTTTTTGCAGGAGTTGTGAGTGTAAGCAATGTCATGCTCATCACGGTCAAAGACCGCACCCGTGAGATTGGCCTGCGCAAAGCAATTGGGGCAACCCCTAACTCTATCATAAGGATGATTCTGACAGAATCTGTTGTGCTCACTACGGTTTCCGGCTATATCGGATTACTGATTGGAACAGGACTTATCGCATTATCGGATAACTTACTTGCAGGCGGAGGTTCTGAACTCTTTAAAAATCCGGAGGTGGAACCGGCAGTAGGCATAGGTTCTCTTTTTGTACTTGTAATATCCGGAGCTTTGGCAGGTTTGCTGCCTGCTCAATATGCCGTTCGCATTCAACCTATTGCTGCCTTGAGAGCAGACTAATTGAACATAACTATTACTATTTGAATTCGTTAAAAACTGACAACCGAACCTAGTGAATCTGCCTTCTGATATCTGATAATCTAATAATTAAATATGAAAAAAATTCTTCTCGGCTCAGCCCTCACGGTTATTCTGCTGCTTACTTTCTGGATGTTCGGCTACTTTTTTGGGAAAGGCGGCGATGATGGCAGTTTTGAAACGACTTCGGCCACAGAAATGAATATTGTGCAGAAGACTGTTGCTACCGGGTCGGTAAAACCCCGCCACGAGATCCTTATCAAACCGCAGATTTCCGGTATTATCGACGAACTTTTTGTGGAAGCCGGTCAGATTGTTAAAAAAGGAGATGCTATTGCCCGCATCAAGCTGGTACCGAGCCCAACTACACTCAATCAGGCAAAATCAAATGTCGATTTATCACAATTGCGTTATCAGGATGCTATTCGCGAATTGGAGCGGCAGCGAAAAGTGAACAAAGAAGGCGTTGACACAGAACAATCAAGAGCAAATTATGACAATGCTTTAAAACAGGAACAACGGCAGAAACAGCTTTTGAGTGAGGGCGTCATCAGCGCTCAGGAATATGAACGTTTCAAACTGGAATTGGAATTAACAAAAAATGCGCTGGATAATGCCAAAATCAATTCACAGAATAATGTGAAATCTTTTGAGATGAATGTGGACATCCGCCGTCAGGAACTGGACGCTGCGGTCAGCAATCTGCAGCTTATGCAGGAGGGCGTTGCCGGCAATACCGGACAGGTTTCAAATATTGTCAAAGCCACTGTTGATGGCATGGTGCTGGATGTGCCGATTGAAGTGGGCTCTTCTGTTATCGAAAGAAATAATTTTAACGAAGGCACTACTATCGCCGAATTGGCAGATATGAAACAGTTGATTTTTGAAGGGAAAGTGGATGAATCGGATGTTGGTAAACTCAAAGAAGGCATGCCGCTTTTGTTGAGCATTGGCGCCCTTGACAATCAGCAATTTGAAGCCATTTTGGAATATATTGCACCAAAAGGCCTATTGGAAAACGGCGCTGTTAAATTTGAAATCCGTGCCGCCCTAAAGCCCAAGGAGGGAGTCTTCCTTCGTGCCGGTTACAGTGCCAATGCAGATATCATATTGGCGAGAAAAGACAAGGTCTTGGCCATTCAGGAAAGAGACCTGATTTTTGACGAAAAAGGAGCTGCCTTTGTTGAAATTGAAAAATCAAAAGCTGTTTTTGAAAAAAAATTTGTAAAAACAGGCATTTCTGATGGTATTAATATTCAAATAACTGAAGGGCTCAGTTCAAAAGACAAAATTAAAGTACAGAAAATACAGGGCGTAAAATCGGAAGAGTAAAACGTCTTTATAAAAAATAAAAATTCGAAAGCAGTCGAATTCAAATTCCGTTGCTTTTCTTTATTTTGCAGTTGATTTAATTTAATGTTAACTAATTGGAATTTTGGAATTGTAAAAAGTACCTTATTTTGTTTGAAGAAATCGGGTTCATCCACTTTGCCGTAATCTTACAATCTGACTTCTGACAATCTGATAATCTAAATATATGAAACAAGCATATCTTATCGATGGCATTCGCACGCCGGTGGGCGCTTTTGGCGGCGCTTTGGCAACTGTTCGATCTGACGACATGGCGGCACTGGTGATTAAAGAATTGGTGGCCCGTCACCCTGAAATACCGACGGACGCTTACGAAGACGTCATTATGGGCTGTGCCAATCAGGCCGGTGAAGACAACCGTAATGTGGCCCGTATGGCACTGCTGCTGGCCGGACTCCCTATGAGCGTTCCGGGTGAAACAGTAAACCGACTTTGTGCTTCGGGCATGTCCGCTGTTGCTCAGGCAGCAAGGGCTATCAAAGCAGGCGATGGCGATCTTTTCATTGCAGGCGGTGTGGAAAACATGACCCGCGGACCCTGGGTGATTTCCAAAACTTCTTCAGCCTTCGGTCGCGATGCACAGATGTTTGATTCCAGCTTTGGCTGGCGCTTCATCAATCCCAAAATGAAGGAACTCTACGGAGTAGACGGCATGGGCGAAACTGCCGAAAACTTGGTCGATTTATACAGTATCAGCCGCGAAGCACAGGATAAATTTGCACTTTGGTCGCAACAGAAAGCTGCTGCGGCTCAGGCTGCAGGCATTTTGGCCGAAGAAATTGTTGCGGTCTCTATTCCGCAAAGAAAAGGTGATCCCATTTTAGTAAAAGATGACGAATTCATCAAACCTGAAACGACAATGGAGATTTTGGGCAAACTGCGTGGCGCCTTCCGTGCAAACGGCGGTAGCGTAACTGCAGGAAATGCGTCGGGATTAAATGACGGAGCAGCTGCTGCTATCATTGCATCAGAAAATGCTGTGCAAAAATACGGACTAAAACCGATTGCTAAAATTCTCAGTTCGGCAGTAGTGGGCGTTGAGCCCCGCATCATGGGCATCGGTCCGGTGGGCGCTTCGCTCAAAGCATTGGAAAAAGCAGGATTGACTTTGGACCAAATGGATGTCATTGAAATGAACGAGGCCTTTGCTGCACAGGTTTTGGCCTGTTCCCGTCAGCTCGGT
>JBIKQC010000475.1:0-3906 GCA_044349855.1 Saprospira sp. | reverse complement strand
AACTTGATATGGTATCGTACATACTCGTCAAGGTACAAAATCACAATAAATTTGATGCATTTAATATAATCTTTAACTAAACATGAAGCAAGATAAAATAAAAGGCCTGCTTCTGCTAGTTTTTGGGTTTTCTCAAAATTAGTTTAACTATAAGCTTTTCAGCAATGTTCTCATGTCAATGCGATCACTTACAATTTTTTCTACTTCTTCCAATGCTACACGTTCCTGTTTGGTAGTATCACGTTCGCGGATAGTGACAGTACCGTCGACAGCTGTTTGTTCGTCAATTGTAATGCAATAAGGCGTTCCGATTGCATCCTGACGACGGTAACGGCGACCGATTGCATCTTTTTCATCGTATTGACACTCGAACGAATATTTCAGTTTATCAAAAATCTGACGGGCAACTGAAGTGAGGCTTTCATCTTTTTTAACCAATGGCAATACCGCACATTTTACGGGAGCCAACGCCGGATGCAGACGAAGTACCTTGCGGGTAGCATCTTCTCCATCGGCATTTGGAATAATGTCTTCCTGCAGGGCCTGACTCAAAACTGCCAGAAACATACGGTCGCAGCCGACTGAAGTTTCTACCACATAAGGGATGTAGCTTTCTTTGAGTTCGGGATCAAAATACTGCATTTTTTTGCCGGAGAGCCTTTGGTGCTCTGTCAGGTCAAAATCGGTACGGGAGTGAATACCTTCCAATTCGCGGAAACCGAAGGGGAAGTCAAACTCAATATCCACAGCCGCATTGGCATAGTGTGCCAATTTTTCGTGGTCGTGATAGCGGTGTTTTGTATTGTTACCAATAACAGCACGGTGCCAGTTCATACGTTTTTCTTTCCAAAAGTTGTACCATTCCATCTCGGTGCCGGGGCGTACAAAAAACTGCATTTCCATCTGTTCAAATTCGCGCATGCGGAAGATGAATTGACGGGCTACGATCTCGTTGCGGAATGCTTTTCCAATCTGTGCGATACCGAAAGGCACTTTCTGACGGGTGGTGTTTACCACATTCAGGAAGTTGACAAAGATACCCTGAGCAGTTTCGGGGCGCAAATAAAGCACGTCATCGCCTGTAGAACCGCCGCCCTGTGTAGAGAACATAAGATTAAACTGACGAATTTCTGTCCAATTGCGCGTACCACTTACAGGGCAAACAATTTCGAGTTCATCAATCAGCGCTTTGAAAGCTTCGAGATCATTGGCATTCAATGCGATATTCATGCGACTGATGGCATCATCAATTCTGACCTGATATTCTAAAACGCGTGGATTCGTGCTGAGGAACTGCTCCTCGTCAAATTCGTCGCCAAAGCGTTTTTTAGCTTTTTCTACTTCTTTTTTAATCTTTGCCTTTTGCTTATCGGCATAAAATTCTTCGATAAGGTGGTCAGCGCGATAGCGTTTTTTGGAATCTTTATTATCGATCATCGGATCGTTGAAGGCGGCAACGTGACCTGATGCTACCCAAACCTGCGGGTGCATAAAAATGGCAGAATCCAAACCCACAATATTCTCATGCGCCTGCACCATAGCCTTCCACCAATAATCTTTGATGTTGTTTTTTAATTCAACGCCCAAGGGGCCGTAATCGTAAACAGCGCTTAGAGATCCGTAAATTTCGCTCGACTGGTATATAAATCCGTATTCCTTACTATGAGATACTATGTCTTGAAAGTCCATGATGTTTTCGGTTTTGTTAATTTCGCAAATATAGCAAAGTTGATACAGTTACAGATGAATTTTCTAAATTATTTGCAAATTGGCAGCTGCTGAATCTGATTTGAGGTAATGCCTTTACTTATTTATCGGGAATTACTGTCGTTGTTCCGTTATTTGGTTTGGTCAGCGGAGTATCTTCTTTTTTAATTTCCAATGTTTTTAAATCGCCGGCTGGTGTCAGCCAGACAAATTCTTTTTCTCTTTTCACTTCGATGGTCGGTTCGGGTTGTTTGAGACGGAATTTTACTTTGAGGTTGTACATATATTGTACAGTAGGTTCAAGAATTGTAGGATTTACAATGATTTCAAATTCATCATAAGCAATTTTTTCATAATACATTGTCACCGCTTTATCGGCGCTGTTCACTTTTCCTTTTGCTGTTCCGTCAAGCGATTGGCTGGTGAACGCCTTGTAACTTGAATAACGGTCGAGCGGGGAGGTACTGCGTTCTTCTTCTGCTGCAATACGGTATGCTGCATCCAATTCGACGCCCAAAATCTCGAACTGAATAATTTCCTTATTGACAAATTCAATGGCTCTTTTGCGAAGATCATGGTAGATTTCTTCCGTATTTTCTACAAAATAATCCACTTTTACGATATCATAAATTTCGCTTTTTGCTGCTGCTGAGACGAGTTTGCCAAGCACACGGTTATCCTTGTATTTTATGTGTACATTTTGCTGAATTTCAAATCCTTTGGGAATTTCGTTATATGTTTTTTTGCTGAAAAGCTTTTTCTCTTCTTCAAATTCATAAACAGGCACAAAAGAAATCATATCAAGATAGATTTCGTCCCGTTTAATTCCGGCTAGCATAGCAGCAGCTACAAATGCCTCATAGCGTTCGTTAAACAATTTGTCTGCTTCTTCTGCAGTCTGTCCCAACTGTTTGATATTGAAAATCACCGTGTATGTACTTGCCAACTGATTGCTGATGGCATTTACCTCAAGCACTACTGTACGGTCATCCAACCAGGTTGCTGCAGGCAAATAGGCAGGGGCCTTAGTTGTCGGCGCATTATAATTGCTGTTATAATTGACATTTTTGTCATAATTGACATTGCCTGCCGATTCACTGCTTGCATTGCCTTTAATCTGTGCAAATGCCTTTACAGAAATTAGTAAAAAGCCGATAAATAAGAGTTTTTTCATAGTAAAAGTGATAAGCAAAGTTTAGTTTGGAAATTAGAGGCCGAAAAGTTACCTTTGCAGCAAAGTTCGTAAAGAATTGATAGATTATCAAAAATAAAATGCGGAAATAGGCAGAAGATAGAAAGTACTTATCAATGTCGATCCCAAAAATGACAAATTATCATATAAATCATGGAATTAGAGGCATTTGTACTCGCAGAGCAATATCTGAGTGAAGTAGAAGCTGCGGCTTTAGAAACAGAGGAACAGACAGAACAGTTTCGCCTGCGCTATTTGGGGACAAAAAATCTGTTGAAACCGATCTTCGATGAAATGCGCAATGTGCCAAACGAGCGCAAAAAAGAGTTCGGGCAACTTTGCAATAAGGTAAAAACAACCGCCGAAAATAAGTTTCAGGAGGCCAAAAATATATTAGACCGTTCCAAACTGAATCAATTTGAGCGTATCGACCTCAGTGCACCGGGCGAGCCTATGCAGTTGGGCAGTCGACACCCTGTAGCACTGGTGATGGAAGAAATGGTAGGCATCTTCGAGCGCATCGGATTTTCAGTGGCGGAGGAACGGGAGATTGAAGACGATTGGCATAACTTTTCTGCCCTTGGCACTCCGGAAGATCACCCGGCGCGCGATATGCAGGATACGTTCTATCTTCAGAATAGTGCATCTATGCTGCTACGCACGCATACCTCTCCTGTACAGGTACGCACTATGCTGAACGGCAAACCGCCAATCCGTATCATTGCTCCTGGACGTGTGTACCGCAACGAGACTATCTCTGCACGTTCTCATTGTCAGTTTCACCAAATTGAAGGTTTATATGTAGCCGAAAATGTGAGCTTTGCCGATTTACGTCAAACGCTTACTTATTTTGCCAAAGAAATGTTCGGCGCTACAAAAATCCGCCTGCGCCCCTCCTACTTCCCATTCACTGAGCCCAGCGCAGAAATGGATGTTTATTTGGGCTTGGAAACCGAACGCGATCAGCGTCTGACAAAAGGCACCGGCTGGCTCGAAGTTTTGGGCTG
>JBIKQC010000473.1:0-3911 GCA_044349855.1 Saprospira sp. | reverse complement strand
AGGAAACTGGTTTGAAATAGAAGGGGAATTGAGGGTAAATGACGAAACCCTTTTGGATATGCAGTTGTTGCTTGAAAGAAGCCGCGACTCAAAAAATCGTTTCCTGGCTCTTGATGATGGCTCCTTCCTGGCGCTGACCGAACAGCTTTACAATCGCTTGAAAGAGATGGACAGCTGGACCCAAAAGCTTAAAAACAAACTTATGGTTTCCCAATTTGCAGGTGCAGCTATCAGTGAACTTTCTGAAGATATCAACATCGTTGGAGATAAGGGTTGGAATAGTTTTATCAAACGTATGGATGAAGCAAAGGACAAAGATTTTGAACTGCCAACGACCCTGCAGGCCACGCTCCGCCCCTATCAGCAGGACGGTTATCTCTGGCTCTGCCGCATGTCTTGGTGGGGAGCAGGTGCCTGTCTGGCCGATGATATGGGACTGGGTAAAACGGTTCAGACTATCGCATTACTAATACACCGTGCTTCTGAGGGACCCGCTCTTGTTGTTGCTCCTGCATCGGTCTGCGCCAACTGGATCAGTGAGCTGGAGCGCTTTGCACCCGGTCTTAGCGCGGTAAATCTTTCACAGTCACAGGACAGAATTCAAAGCATCGAAGAAATAACAAAAGGTCAGGTTCTGGTAACCACTTACGGGCTACTGCATCAGGCAAGTGAGGCGCTTTGTGCCAAAAAATTCGGTACAATTGTATTGGATGAAGCACAATCCATCAAAAACCGATTTACCAAACGTTCTCAGGCAGCAATGGACCTGCAGGGTGATTTCAAAGTTATCACAACAGGAACACCTATGGAAAATCACCTCGGCGAGCTTTGGAATCTGTTTCATTTTATCAATCCGGGCCTTTTGGGAACTGCACAGCAGTTTCAAGAACGCTTTGCCCTGCCAATCGAAAAATGGGGAGATAAAGAAAAGAGAGCACAACTGCAGAAACTGATAAAACCTTTTATCCTGCGTCGTTTGAAAAAAGAAGTACTGAAAGATTTACCGGATAAAACTGAGATTACACTGACAATAGAACGCTCTGATGCAGAAACTGCTTTCTATGAGGCTTTGCGCCGTAAAGCACTGGAAGCCATTCAGGGCGGTAAATTTGAAAATGAAGGTGCCAAACAAATGCAGGTTTTGGCCGAGTTGATGCGCCTTCGTCGTTGCTGTTGTCATCCTTCGCTCATCAAGGGCGGAGATAAGATTCCTTCAGCAAAATTGGATGCCCTGAGTGATCTGATAGACGAATTACTGGAAAATGGCCACAAAGCTCTTATTTTTAGTCAATTTGTCGATTATCTTCGTATAATTGAGAAAATGATTCAGAAAAAGGGCATCAGCTATCAGTATCTCGATGGCAGTACGCCTTTGAAAAAGCGCAAAATTGCCGTAGATGCTTTTCAGGATGGCGATGGTGATTTATTCCTGATCAGTCTGAAAGCAGGCGGAACCGGACTAAACCTAACTGCTGCAGATTACGTTATTCATGTAGATCCCTGGTGGAATCCGGCAGTGGAAGATCAGGCTAGCGACAGGGCTCACCGCATCGGGCAGCTGAATCCTGTGACTGTTTACAGACTTGTTGCCGAAGGCAGTATTGAAGAAAAAATTGTCAGGCTGCATGCTACCAAACGGGAAATGGCGGAAGCTCTCTTGCAGGATACAGACGGTAAAGCACGCATGAATGCTGCTGATTTATTGGATTTATTGAAAGAAGGGTTTTGACAGGTATGAACTAACCTAAATTATATTGTTATGGTATTAGCAGATAAATATATAAATCCGCTGACGGATTTTGGTTTCAAAAAACTATTTGGAGAAGAGGTCAACAAAGATTTGTTGATTGATTTTCTTAACCAATTACTACCGGAGAAGCACAAAATCAAGGATTTGACCTATAACAAAAATGAACATCTTCCTGTCAGTGAATTTGACCGCAGAGCAATTTTTGATCTCTATTGCGAAAGTAAAACCGGCGAAAAATTTATTGTGGAAGTTCAACGTGCAAAGCAGAATTACTTCAAAGACAGAAGTGTATATTATGCCTCATTTCCTATTCAGCAACAGGCAATTAAAGGGAGCGAATGGGATTTCAAACTTGATGCAGTATATACAATTGGTATTCTTGATTTTATTTTTGAAGAGGATAAAGATGATAAAGAATATATCCATACTGTACAGCTTAAGAACCAAAAAAATAAAGTATTTTACGACAAATTGACTTTTATCTACATTGAATTGCCTAAATTTGAAAAGCAGGTAGATAGTTTGGAATCAAAAGTGGAAAAATGGCTTTTTGTTTTCAGACATTTAGCAAAACTTCAGGATAGACCACTATCATTGCAAGAAAAGATTTTTCAAAAACTTTTTGCAGCAGCAGAAATCGCAAAATATTCCAAAGAAGAAAGAGCAATTTATGAAGAGAGTTTAAAATATTACCGCGATTTGAAAAATGTTGTGGATACTGCTTACGACGATGGAAAATCAGACGGGAAAATCGAAGGGAAAATCGAAGAGAAAAACAAAATAGCCAGAAAGTTAAAACTCATGGGACTCTCTATTGAACAAATCCAAGAAGCATCAGGGTTATCCAAAGAAGAAATTGAAAAACTTTAGTTTCACTATTTTAATTTTTTATTTTTTTGGACATAATATAAATCGATAAACTTATATTCACCAAATAATTAAAATTTTAATACACCATTTATACTCAAATTATGCTTAGACTAATTAGTATTGCCCTTTTGGGTGCACTGACCCTCGGCTCCTGTGTTACCAAGAAAAAATTCAAACAGCTTGAAGCCAATGCTGCAGCTACGCTTGACAAAGTATTGGCACAGGAAAAACAATGCCAACTCGATCTTGAAAATCTGAGAAAAGAACTTCAGGAAAAAGATAAAGAACTCAGTCTGTCAAAAAATAATCTGGACAATTCTAAAGCAAAAGAACAGGAATTGGGCAAACAGCTCGACTACCTGAGAGAGAACAATACACAGCTTTTGAACCGTTTGTCCGACCTTTCAGTTGTGAGCAAAACCGGAGCTGAAAGCATCAAAAAATCGTTGGAAACGATGGAAGAACAGGGAAAATACATCAAAGATCTGAATGCCTCACTGCAACGCAAAGACTCTTTGAATATGCAACTCGTCATGAATCTGAAAAGATCCTTGGATAATATCAATGACGAAGATGTCAATATTGAAGTTAAAAAAGGTGTTGTCTTTATTTCCTTGTCTGACAAAATGCTATTTAAATCAGGCAGTTATGAAATAAACAAAGGCGCTGACAATGTACTTTCCAAAATCGCAAAAGTGGTTAATGACCACAAGGATATGGAAATCCTGGTAGAAGGGCATACAGACAATGTGCCGATGAAAAATGACTGTATGAAAGATAATTGGGATTTGAGTGTGCTGCGCTCAACGGCTATCGTTAAATCATTGCAGTCAAAATACAGTGTTGACCCCTCAAGAATGACTGCCGGCGGCCGCTCTGAATATCTGCCAAAGACTACGAATGAAAATGCCGCAGGACGCGCTGCCAATCGCCGTACCGAGATTATTATCACGCCGAAGCTGGATCAGTTTTTTGACCTGATGAAACCGAAGGACAAATAAGCTTTTTATTAATCGTTGTCTGATTTTATCCTGCTCGATAATATATGTATAAAGCTCCGGTTTGCCGGGGCTTTTTTGTTTTTGGGGCCTTGATTTTGCTAAAAAGTAATACATTAACAAAAAGTCATATACAGTACAAGAAAAATAAAAACCACATGAAGACGATTTGACTTTTTTGCTTTTTAATCATATATTCGATACTCTTAAGAATTAAAACTATGTTTTTTATTATGCAGGCGAAAAGAAGTTATGTACTGATTTAATAACATAAGTAAAACTATCTGAACTAA
>JBIKQC010000474.1:0-3911 GCA_044349855.1 Saprospira sp. | reverse complement strand
CCAATAGGTAAATATCTCCATTCTCGTCTATTTCTATGTCTTGAATATTATTAGCCGTTGCTGTGCTAATTGTATTGTGCCATAAAAGCTGTCCCGCTCCATTTAGTTGAATCAGGAAATTATTATAAGTCGAATAAGATAAAAGCTGTTGACTGTCAATTGTTAAACTATCTTGGAATGTTCCGGAAACATATACTTTTTCATTATTGTCAACAATAATTACATTGCCAATATCATTGCCCGAATGCCCAATTCCTTTAACCCAGTGAATGATGCCCAAGCTATCGATTTTAGCCACAAAAGCATCTGCATTTCCACAGTTGAGAATACTATCGTTATTGTAATAAAATGTGCTTTTGTAATACCCTGTTACATAGATATTACCAGTTGAGTCAATTGCAATGTCATTACCCCAATCCTCGCTAGTGCTGCCTAGTTGAATAAGCCAAATCAGATCGCCAGAGTCATCATATTTAAAAACCATTATATCATTAAGTCCATGGCTTACTAGGGAAGAAAGGCTATCTTGAAACGTTCCAATTCCAATAACATTAGCATCTTTATCTAATACAATTTTGCTAATATAATCCTCATTGTTACCACTTATAGACCGAACCCAATCTATATTAACTTGAGCAAAAATATTAGTTTTAAAAAGTATTAAAAGAATAATAATGTAGAAAAATCGGGTCATTCAGGTAATTTTTTTTGAGTTTTGGAGAAATAATTGAAACTGGGATGCTGTATAATTTAAGTTAAGTTTCTTCAATAACACTAAATAAATGTTTCCATATTAAGCCACTAGAATCATAATCATATTTTTTCTGATAACTATTACCCATTTTATAAATATGCGATTTTCCTACTGTTTAGTAATACCAGTAGTGCTGTTGAGTACAATGATAGAAGCCCTATTTAACGGTCATACTGCAGATATCGAACAAAGTTGTTGGAAAAAAGCTGTATAAGTTTTTCATAATGTCAGTTATTTAATATTGTCCAATTCTGTGTAGGTTAAAATATCCTTAGGAATATAAAAAATATAACAAAAGTAAATTTTAAAGTTCAATTTAGCGCCAAAATATGAATTATGGTAAATAATATAAAAAATATTACTAACTAACATAAACAGATTTTATTATTTGTATTACAAATGTTTAACAACTATATTTATAGGTTAAAAAGACTAAATTTTTATAAAATGAACTAAAGTCTATCAATATTATTACATAAGGTAGTAAGTAAAATTTTGAACAGATCCTATTTTTATCCCCTGAGTTACGAGGGGTCATTTTTACTGTTCTTCTTCCCAAAAGAAATATGGAGAACCATTATCTGTATAATCGAGTATAATTTTTAATACAGCTCCTCTTGCATACATTTTCCATTCTTTAGATGATACAATAATATAATCCTTGTTGTACATTCTAACAAGCATATTAAAATCTTCTTGTGATTTTGGTCCTATTGCTGTTAAAACACATGAACCATCTTGATCAAAAAAATAACAAGTTATTGTATGTTCCATTGAAATTTCTAACATCAAAGTTCCATCATCGATCTTTTTTACAGTTGGTTTATTATTGATGAATTCTTGATATATTTCATCATATGTAAATCCAATTCTTGATTGAGCATTACTTGATAAAGTAATAAACATAATCACTGTTAATAAAATTAATTTTTTCAAATTAATAAAGTTTTAAAGTTTAAATAATATTTGTTCAATAAGTTCAATTTCAGTTCCCGCAATTGGCTTTGTAGAATTCTGAAGCCCTATCATTACCCAATTTTCCGGATTGTATCATATCAGTACAACCGCCTTCATAATCTCCTGTATTTCCTTTTAGGTAAGCTCTGTTTTCATAATAGACTGCATTAAAAGGATCTAAATCAATTGCTTTATTAATATCATTCAAAGCTTCAGTACTTTTATTGAGCTTACTTTTTGTTGTTGCCCTATTGTGGTAGGAAGAAGGGAACTCCGGATTTATTTGAATTGACTTGTCAAAATCAGCAATAGCGTCTTGAAGATTTCCAATTTTTTTCTTGCTATTGGCACGGTGATAAAAGTACATGTAGTTAGTGGAATCCAATTCAATTGCTTCTGTAAAATCTTCAATTGCGCCCTTATAATCTTTTTGCATATCCTTCGCAATTCCTCTACTTTCATGGGCTTCGGCATCATTGGGATTAATTTCTATCAATTTCGTAAAGTCTTTAATTGCCTTGGTAGCATTACCCAGACTAATATATGCGGCTCCCCGGTTTCCATAAGCATCTTTAAATGTACTGTCTATCTCTATCAGCTTACTTAAATCTTCAATTGCTTTTATGTGCCAACCAAGGCCGTTAAAACATAATCCACGGTCGTTGTATACTTCTGTATTTTTAGGATCTAACAAAATTACCATATTCAAATCATTGATAGCCTGGTAATAATTTTTCAAATCAATGAATATACGAGACCTTAAATGATAGGCTAGGATATATTGGGGATCCATGTCAATGGCTTTGTTTAAATCCAGAATAGCCTCTTTGTGTTGTTTAAGTTGGTTTTTTACTAATCCTCTCCAACAAAATGCAGTTGTAGACGAATAATCTATTTGAATTGCTTTATCTAAGTCCGTAATAGCACCTTCGGCATTATTTAGTAGATATTTTGCTTTAGAGCGTTCCATATATACTTCAAAGTAATCTGGAAATAATTCCAAAGCTTTATTATAATCGGCAATTGCACCTTGATAATCACCTAATTCGGCTTTTTCTTCTCCACTTTTCAATTTGACTTCGGCTGCAGTTTGTGCAAATAAATTAAGACTGCCAAACATTAAAATAAATAACAGTATATTTCTCATAATAATAATTTTTTGGGTGTTAATGGATTTATTTTTTTATTCTATAGCATTCGTATTAAATTGAATTTTAATACTTATGCCCTAATATTTAAACGAAAATAGACTATTAAAACCTAAAATTGTTTTAACAATATGTGAATTATATCATAAAATACTAAACTTGCCCACTTAGCATAAGGAATCGTGAAATATTGACTTTTGTATTAAAATAAATAAGGATAAAAATTATTTTTTTGCAAAAAGTAATAAGCTGTCTACATTTAACGCAAAAAGTAGCTAATTTCGAAGCATAATTAAAAAAACGAAAAATGGTATTTATTTATACAAGGGTCAACTGAGCGGAAAATCAATGAAGGAACGAAGGGAAAGTTATGAAAAACAAGGCCAAAGTAAATTTAAGAATACTGATAAACCTGATTTGGAAGGACTTGTTTTTGCAAAAGATGATAAAAAGCCGGCAACACTATCTTTTTTAAAAAAACAACGCTTCGGAACTGCAAAATTTAATTGAAGAAAAAGATAAAATATTTGTAGGTGTGCTGGAAGATTTTTTTAAAATTATTCAGCGAAAAACATTGACAATTTCAATTTTAAAAATCAGCTATGGAACTGCTGAAATATCAGTTAAAGTTGAATACTCAAATAGAAAAACTTTTCGAGTATGTCACAATTGAAGAAACACTTATGGTACTGGAATCACTCAAAAGTCAAACAAATAGAAAGATTCTTAGTATACTAATTTATTTAGAGAAAGAAATCAACCCCAATGAACGTTTCGATCAATGTAAAATAAATGTCAAAGCAAAATCATGGGTTGTTGAAGAGGGTGATGACCTTGAAGCAATTCAATTCTTTGACATAGTTATCGCTAGATTTCTGGGTTAACATACCCAAAAAAAATCCACCCTCCAAACAAAAAAATCCTTATTTTTACCAAAACATCCACAAGGGTGCGGCTAAGTGCGAATCTTCACCTCACCTTTTTTAAAACAATAGCGTCATGCAAGTTAAAATCGTCAACAAATCAGCTTTCCCGCTGCCGGAATATGCTAC
>JBIKQC010000472.1:0-3918 GCA_044349855.1 Saprospira sp. | reverse complement strand
TAACATCTAAAAGGCTAGTAATCTCTTGTTTGAAATAATATAAATTTAGTTAGATGAGGTCATGACCTGTTTACCTTTAATTGGAATCGTTTTGGACAGTTACTCAGAGATTACATCTATTTTGGGCAGTCTTTTGCTTTTGTAACATTCGATTATTCAAAATCTTTTTTTGTAAATTACTGTTAAGGTCTTATATTTGAGCGTAAAATTCTAAAAAGCTATGCTATCAGGCATTTTTTCTACAAAATAAATCTAATTTTTTAAATCTATAACTCATTAAATATTATGCAATTTGAACTCAGTGAACAACACTTGGCAGTACGTGATGCCGCGCGGGATTTTGCAAAACAAAAATGTCTGCCGGGCGTAATTGAACGCGATCGCGATATGAAACATCCCACAGCCTTGCTCAAAGAAATGGGCGAAATGGGATTTTTGGGTATGATGGTCAGTCCGGAATTCGGCGGTGGCGGAATGGACTGCCTTTCCTATGTTTTAGCTATGGAAGAAATTTCCAAAATTGACAATTCCTGTTCAGTAGCTATGTCGGTTAATAACTCACTGGTTTGTTGGGGATTGGAAACATTTGCCAACGAAGATCAAAAACAAAAATATCTGCACAAATTGGCAACAGGCGAATGGATGGGTGCTTTCTGTCTTTCTGAACCGGAAGCTGGCTCAGATGCTACTTCTCAGCGCACAACTGCCATCGACATGGGCGATTATTATCTGTTGAATGGTACAAAAAACTGGATTACCAACGGCGGCACTTCACAGTTGCACCTTGTAATAGCACAGACCGATGTTTCAAAAGGTCACCGCGGGATCAACTGTCTTTTGGTTGAAACTTCATGGGATGGTGTAGTAATCGGTGCTAAAGAAGACAAATTGGGTATCCGTTCTTCCGATACACATACCATTATGTATAATGACGTAAAGGTTCCAAAAGCTAACAGAGTGGGAGAGGACGGATTTGGTTTCAAATTTGCCATGAAAACCCTTTCGGGAGGTCGTATAGGTATTGCGGCTCAAGCATTGGGGATTGCTGCCGGTTCTTACGAATTGGCTGCGGCTTATGCAAAACAACGCGTTGCTTTTGGCAAACCAATAATTCAGCATCAGGGTATCGCCTTCAAATTGGCTGATATGGTCATGCAAGTCGAATCTGCACGTATGCTCGTTTATCGCGCTGCCTGGTTGAAAGATCAGCACAAAGACTACGACATGGCTAGCTCATTGGCAAAACTTGCTGCCTCAGAAGCTGCTATGAAAATTTCTGTGGAAGCAGTTCAGGTTCATGGAGGATATGGTTTTGTGAAAGAATACCATGTGGAACGCCTGATGCGTGACGCAAAAATTACACAGATTTATGAGGGCACTTCCGAAGTACAGCGAATCGTTTTGGGTCGCTGTATAGAGAACGGTCAGATTTATTTGCCTTAGATCTGTAATTTTATATAAAATAATAAAGCGCCCCAATACATTTGATTGCGGCGCTTTTTCACTTAGAGTGATGAACTATATTTTAGAACATCTCCAGATAACTAAGCTGCCGATTAATATGATTCATATGCCCAAAAAGTGGACCATTCCAGGTAATAAGGTTTAATGCTATCAATTTCAATTATACCAAGACAAAAGTACCAAAGAACCACGGCAGCTTAATGTTGCTTGAATTTGAAATTTTAACACTTTGATGGAATTACTAATAATTTTGCTCGATTACTTATGTTTTTTTATAATAAGTATTCATTGGCAAAATTGCAGGATTTTTTGTAACTTCGTCATGTTAATAAAAAAATGATTTTAATCACAAATTCTTATCTATTCCTTATTTATGAAAAACATATTCTTGCTTTTGCCAATATTTTTATTCTTATTAACAGCCTGTGATTCGGGCAGCAGTGAAAATAATGGTGAAAATAATGGTGAAAATAATGGTGAAAATGGCGTTGTAACCGATGATGCCAACGGTGAAGTTAAAATTGACGGCAAAAAATATAAACTTCCTGAGGTTAAAAAATGTCAAAAACCTGAAACAGTCCGTGATCTTTCAAGCGGAATGCAGAAAATATTCTATCAGATGAATGCTGATAATTCAGCAAGTTTGGCTGTTTTCGGTGGAATGGCCGGACTCAAAATTGGCAAAAAGGAGGCCGTTGTTATTGTTGACTTTATGCAGTACAAAGATATGAATTGTGAAGAAAAAGCCCGCTACGGTGTTGGTGTAAGACTTTTTTTGCACATCAAAAAATCATTTAAAGGTCTGGATGTAAACAATCTTCCCCAATTGGCTGCAAATGCACAGTTAGGCAAGGCCACAGTTCAGTATACAATTAAGACTATCGGTGTAACAGGTCCTAAAATAAATGACCTTATCCCGCGCTCTGCTACTAATGTTTTCGATGTTGACGGTTATGCAAGTGTTATCAACGCAGTTGATAAAATACAGAATTTAATTAAAGACAATGTGGAAGGTGTTGTTATTGATCCACAATTGATTCCTATTGTTGACTAATTAAATTCTTTCGCTTTATTTAAATCAAATTTTACAGTATGAAAAAACTATTTTCCACGCTTTTCCTAATGTTTGTTTTTGTATTTAGTATTCAAGCCCAACAACATACAGTCGGTTTACTTCAGTATAACCCCGCAGTGGCTTTTGACGGATACAATCTTCACTATCCACACAATCAAGGCAATGCGTATTTGCTAAACAATTGTGGCGAGATAGTCCATATGTGGCGCGATAGCTTTTATAAGCCCGGAAATGGTATTTGGCTTCGTGAAAATGGAAATCTATATGTTACCAAAGGCAGAAATGCACTTTCCAACAGTTTTATTCATGCCGGAGGGGGTGGCGAAAAAGTTGAAATCCGCGATTGGGACAACAATCTATTGTGGACTTATACCATCAACGATTCAACACAGCGCATGCATCATGATATTGAGGTTTTGCCTAATGGAAATATTTTGGCAATTGTTTGGGAATATAGAAATGATGCAGATGCTATTGCAAATGGTAGAAATCCTGCTAAACTTACCGGTTCGGGTGCATTAGGAAATGGCCTTTGGCCCGAAAAAATTGTAGAACTTCAGCCAAATCTTACGAATGGAACTACTCAAATTGTTTGGGAATGGCGAGTTTGGGATCATATGGTTCAGGATTTCGATAGTACCAAGGCAAATTTTGGTGCAGTGCAAAATCATCCGGAGCTAATTGACTTAAATTATACATTGTATGATAGTACAGCCGATTGGCAACATGCCAATTCTTTGGACTATAATGCAACTTTTGATCAGATAATGCTGAGTGTTCCTTGTTTTAATGAAATATGGATCATAGACCACAGTACTACAACTTCCGAGGCAGCAGGTCATGCAGGGGGTCTAGTAGGCGTTGGTGGCGATTTGATTTACAGATTTGGAAACCCATCGGCCTACCAAGCTCCGGGAACTACTAAACTATTTTACCAACACGATGCGCATTGGGCAGAAATTAACTTCTCCACCACAAATCCGGAGTATGGAAAAGTGGTGGTCTTTAACAACAAATTAGGGCCAAACTACTCTGCCGTTCATACTTTCTCACCAACTTTCGATACCTACGAGTGGGAATATCCAAAAGATACAAACGGAGTATGGGGGCCAAATTCTTTCGATTGGACTTATATGGCCAATCCACCTCAAGATATGTATTCCACAGGCCTTGGAGCTATTCAACTCCTGCCCAATGGTAACAGATTGATTAACGAAGGTCGAGAAGGAAGGGCATTCGAAATTACCAATTCAGGTCAAATATTGTGGGAGTATAAAAATCCAATGAAGAACGGCCTGCCTGTAGCGCAATACGATTCTACTATTGCAGCAAGCGCAAATCAGCAATTCCGTTTCACCCGTTATCCCATAAATTATCCT
>JBIKQC010000471.1:0-3934 GCA_044349855.1 Saprospira sp. | reverse complement strand
GCTTATGACTTTTGGCCATGCTTCTATGGCATTGGAATCGCCTTTTTTCATTTATTCAGGTCTTACACTGCTTGTTTTTGGCAGCGGCTTTTTCAAACCCAATATGACTTCTATTGTATCTGAAATGTACAAAGGAAGAGAGGGTAAAAAAGATGGAGCTTATACCATTTTTTATATGGGTGTAAATGCAGGAGCTTTCCTCGGAATTCTTCTCTGCGGCTACCTTGGAGAAAAAGTAGGCTGGAGATGGGGTTTTGGCCTTGCAGGTATCTTTATGCTTTTCGGACTGATTCAATTTTGGTTGGCAAAAGACATCTTTGGAAACATTGGCCTCAAACCCAAAAAAGTGGACAAAACAGTTATTGTTGAGGCGGAAGTCGGTTCAAAACTCAATCCTTTTACCACACTGCATTTGGTTCTTATTTTTCTTTCTGCAGTGCTTGGTCTTTCCTGGATTTTGAATGATCCTGTTTCCAAAATCTCCGGCGGAACTTATAATCTATTCGGGTTCAAATTTTTTGGCATGGATGGTGCTAATTTGGTTATCCTCACTGCATTAGCTTTGTTTGTCAGTCTGTTGGTATTACGTATCCCACGTTATGACAAGGTAGACCGAGACAGAATGCTCGCAGTAGTTTTCTTTGCATTTGTAACCATGTTCTTTTGGGCTATTTTTGAACAGGCCCCGGGCTCACTTACCATCTTTGCTAAAGACTACACTCAAAGGGTATTGGAAGGCAATTCAGCTTTGATTTTTAAAATATTTAATTCCTTAATGACCATTATACCTTTGGGTATTATTACCTGGGTTTTGATATTGCTTTTCAAAAAGACATTTGCAAAATATGCCATGTCCAATATCGTTTTGGCAACCAGTTTTGTAATAATATGGGGAATTGCCATTTGGATGCTTCGCAATGAGTTTATGGCGGATATTGCTGAAGTTCCTGCTTCATGGTTTGGTACACTGAATTCCCTATTCATAATCGCATTTGCTCCGCTATTTTCCAAATGGTGGGAAAGTAAATACAATCCCAACGCAAATATGAAATATGCCATCGGTATGATTCTCTTGGGATTGGGAATGGCCTGTGTTGCTATAGGTGCATCCTCCATTCCTGTTGGAGCTGCAACTGCTTCTGTAAGTATTATGTGGCTGGTAGCAGTCTATTTCTTTCATACTTTGGGTGAGTTGTGTATTTCCCCTGTGTCTCTTTCCTATGTAAGTAAACTGGTACCGGGCAGAATGATTGCCATAATGTTTGGAATCTGGTATCTCGCTGTAGCTATAGGTATGAAATTAGCCGGCACTTTTGGAGAAGCTTCTGAGAGCATAGCCAAAACACATGGTTTGAGCTACTTCTTCTGGATTCTTACATTTGTTGCAATCGGTTTGGGTGTCCTTGCTGCACTGGTTTATCCTATTATCAAAAAACTTATGCACGGTATTAAGTAAAAAGATGAACCGATCTCTTCCCATGACGAGAAAGCTCTATAAAATTTAAAGATCAAAGATTATCGTATTAACGCTTTCAAAATTGAACATAAAAAAGGCGGCTTCCAAATCGGAGGCCGCCTTATCTTTTTCTAAAACCTTACAAGTAATAGAGTTAGGACAAGATAAAAACTAAACATTTTTCAGTACCAAGTACTCAGCACCTTATTCTAATAAGCAATTTTAGGACGGGTCACAGTACCCTCTACTCTGTACCCTCTACTCAGTACTAATTGGTAATTCCAACATACTCCTGTATTTTCCGCCATGATGTATTTTAATTTCATAGCCATCGGGATTGATGATTTCAAATATATCTTTATCTCCGCCTGAGATAGAAATGCGAATACGGCTGCCTTTTTTAAATTCCCAGGAAACAGGCAACAGATCAAATTTAAGTTCCAATATTTCGTGTGGTATGACAAGCGATTCGTCCACGAAACTGTGGCTGCGCTGCGGCACAGCCTCACAGTACAAGCCAAACTCACTTAGTTTTCGATGCGTAGCTTTCAACTGACCTTCTGTGACACAATACACATTGCCCAATGAATCTACTTCTTCAAGGTAAACAAAAATGGCGCCCTCACAACTATTCATACTGGTATAAACTGTAACCGTCGGATGCCCCGAAACTTCCATTTCCCCAGCTAAAGGTTCTGAACAGTAATGCAGTAAAGAATCTGTTCTTGCTTTCCAATTATGGTAGGTGTATGGATTTGTTACTTTTCCGTTCACTGCAGTCCATCTATTGCTGCTTCCTGTGCCAAAGCGATTTTCTTCTTTGAAAAAATCTTGCCCTTGCTGCTCCGTGTTTGAAACCGTCAGACTATTTGCAGCACCAAGAAAAAATTTTTGATATTTGGCCTCGGGAGGCCAGCTTTCAGCTCCCTGCCATTTTTCCGAACCTATAGTAAAATAATTGACCCGCGGTTCTTCGTAAAGACCATTTTTTATGTCTTTCAAATGGAAATCAAAAAACTTAAGCAGTTCTGCTGCATGATCAAAGCCTGCCTTACTTCTGACAAATGGGCCTGTATTGAAAGCACCGCCATGTTCCCATGGACCAAGAATCAGTTTATTTTGCGGATTGCTCAGGTTTAAATGTCTTTTAATGGCAGCATGCTGATAAGCCCCATCATGCCAACCGCTGTAAGAATAAACAGCCACTCCGGACGCATCCAAAATGTTAACAAAATTGTGAGGACTGAACTCATCAACAGGTCGTCTTGCCCCACTATTTGGCACTTCGTCACGATAGTCTATTGTGACAGCTCCATCATGAACATTTCTATTTTCTTCATGACTTGCAACAGCTGCTTTCAATGTTTTTTTCTGATGTTTTACAGGCGCAACCCCTTTTATCAGCCATCTGTATTTTTCCGCATTGGCAGGCAGTTTGTTGGCATCCATGAGTGTATTCGCTTCCCCCCAACCTTTTGTGAACCAAACATTGTGTATACCACCGGGAAAGGCGTTATCTTCGTAAATATCAAATAGGGAAAACATGAGGACAACTGCTTTTAAAGCCGGATGTTTATTGGTTGCCAAAAATTCTGCTGTTGTTCCTCCATAGGAAACCCCCATGGAACCTGCTTTCCCATCCGACCAGGGTTGCGATACGATCCAATCCAAAATTTCAGCCCCGTCCTTAACTTCCGACTCAGTCCAGGGATGCGGATGTGTGCCAAAAGATGCCCCTGAGCCTCGCACATCCACATTGACAATGGCATAACCATTGGCAATAAAAACCTTAATCATTTCAGCAGTACGGCCGATAAGTCCGTTTGTGACAATACTGAAAGGAAATCGAACCTGCGGTCTGCGCAATAGCGTGTCTGATGGAGAATTGTCGGTATTTTATCTCCTTTTTTTAATCCCTTCGGCAGGTACAAATCTACAGCAAGTTTGGTGCTGTCACTCATCGTCAAGTAAAAGGATTTAAGAATCAATCCTTTATACTTGGCATTGGCTTTTGTATCGTAGGGTTTAAGGGTTTCTGCTGCGATGTCGGTGCCAATGTGTTTTTTATAAATTCTTTTGGATGGTATTTTCTGTGCCTGCAATTGCAGGGCTGCTGTCATTAGAAGAAGAAAGAGCAGTTTTTTCATTTAAGCTTTGTCGGTTTTGTTGTTTCATTGCTAATATAACGAAAGTGTTTATTAATTGAACAATTGTTTATTCTATTAATAATTTTTCCCAAGTATTACTCTTCTAAACTTTAACCAAAATAAACACTTACTCATTTTTGGGTATAAAATAAGTATAAGTATTTATATTACGCTATTGCATATGACGAGATAGGTTCACTTTGCAGTCCTTTCATTATTCATACCAAAAAGTTCCGCGAGAACTTATTTTCACTTCAAGGAAGCCCTAAAGTGTGAATAATATAAGGGCCGTCCTGACTTTTTGGACGGCCCCTTAATGTTAAAATCCTTC
>JBIKQC010000470.1:0-3940 GCA_044349855.1 Saprospira sp. | reverse complement strand
ATAGCAAATGATTTGGTATCAGGATTTATTGCATACTTATCTTGTATGTGTTTAAATTCATAGGATGCCCTTTTATGAAGTTGTAAAACTTTTATATCCATTATTGTGGTGTTCCAATGTTTAAGAAGTTAATAAGGTCTGTTGCATTGCCGTTAAAAACATAACCTTTTGCATTTTGACAAACATCATAGCCCTTTTGTTGAGCAATTCTAATCATATTTTCATCAAGTAGCGTTGACATTTCAAAAAGCAACTTTCCAAATTTATCGTCAGTATTCACTCCACTAGGGAATAGCAGTTTATCCCCAGCTCTTGTTGAAATATGAATATTCAAAATATTAACAGACCCATAGTTTGTTCTTAAATTTTTGATTTGTTCAACCTGATATTTTAAATCATTAAAACTGTTTCCTGCGTCAGTAGCTTCACCATCAGTTATGTTTATAATAATCGGTGGATGGCAGTCTCTATGATTGCCCCAAGTAATCCAGTCATTGCACAGTCGTTTAGCGTTTTCAAAAGCTTTGGTCATAGGAGTATTACTTACAGAATATGGTTTTATCCATATTGGTTTGTCATTTTCTTGCCCAAGGGGAAAATCGAAAATGTTTTTAATTGAAACTACCCATTTCCCTGATAGTTGACCTTCCCAACCAGATTGAACAGTATTTTCTTGTTTGCCATAACCAATAATTCCTATTTCAAATCGGTTTTTAAGTTCACCACCACTCCCGATACAACGCAAACCAACTTCGTAAATAATGTCGTTAATTGCATTGGTAACTTCAACAGATTTAGTATGTGAAGCATTTCCAAATTTATCGTTCATTGAACCACTTTGGTCAATAAGATAAACTAGTAAGCAGGGGTTTGTGCTACTTATTGTTAGATTTCTAATGTCGTACATATTTTCTTATTATTTGTATAAATCACCGTCTTTGTAGCCTTCTGTTTTTACAGGGTTTTCCGTTTCTATATAGTTTGTATTAGGATTGTTATGTCCTCCACTGTAACCTCCTTGATAACCACTTTCTGATGTACCAATATTTTGTCCGCCTTGGAAGGTTTGTCCACCATTAGCTTGAATACCTTTTGGGTTTTCTCCATATTTGTTAGTTCCTGGTTGTCCGTCTTGAAAAAGTAACCATAAAGCATAGAAAGGGATGATTTGCCACCAACCATTATTTCCTACATCATGGCATCTTTTGGCTCCTTGTGCCCACAGAAACCAAAGCATAGGGATATACGCCAATCCAAGAATTGCAGCATCGTGGCTACTTTCTATAATGGCGTTCACAATTACTGCTATCACCACATAGATGATAAAGCTTACTCCGTATTCAGTTCTTCTGATACGTCCGTCAAATGAAAATGGATTTTTAAACATATTGTTTGATTTTAATTGTTAGTTATTATTGATTTTATTTACAAAGTTCATTGTAGGCTTGTATTACATTTTTATTCCCTAACTCGATAGCCTTTTTCAAGTCAGGGAAACCATCTTGCCCAAGGGACAATTTTGCAACGCCTCTGTTTCCTAATGCCATGATAGAAAATTCAGTATTATAGTTGTCATATTTAACGGTTTGAGTAAAATCTAACCCCCAAAATGATAGGGTAGGTATTATAACTGCTATAAACATGATTGCAATTTCTTATTAAGTTGACCCTAAAAAGTATTTAGTTTTTAATATGCCAATCTCATGTCTAAAATCAGGCCTAAAACTATAACAGTTGATTAACAGTTGTTTATGTTATTTATAACTGTCTAAAATTGATAGAACCTGTCAGATATTGACAATTCATTTAATTTAAATGCCCTGAAAATTAACGACTTATATTGGGGTCTGAAATTTGTAAATTTTCTGGCAGATTACCTTTACTGGAAAACTGATGAAAATATTTCGTTTGAGGTATAATCTGTTTTTATGCTTTTTAACCAAAAAGGATTTTTGATCGTGTTGACAAATTCTGAATAATATGCTGTATATTTTTATCAATTATGGACTGTTATTATCCATTTTTGACATATAGCTAAATTTTAATGTACTGAATAGCAATATGTTAAAATTCGGCACAAAATTCGTATGCGAAAAAGGAGAAATTAGTACACAAAAAAAACTCCAATAATGCAGGAAAATCTAACTCAAATCGTACATTTAGACAGGCATTTGCAGCAAATACAAATCAGCACCGAAACCGTACATATGAAAAAAATATTGATTTCCTGGTGGGCTTTATGGACTGACTTTTATCAGGACGGTAAAGGTAAAGGTGTCGATAAGACAGGTCCAAACTTCGATATGCACCGTTATTTCTATAACGGTTATGAAAAACATATCCTTCTTTGCAGCGAAAAGGACGACAGTACAAGGTTTGAGCATCTCTGTGCAGCACTCAGAAACGATTTCCCAGATCATGAAATTGAAGGACGGTATGTAGGTATTGATGATGTCCTCGACTTTTATGAGATCAAAACCAAGGTAGAACCAATACTTTGGGAGCATAGGGAATATCAGATGCAATTGTTTTTTTCTCCGGGGACCGCTGCTATGGCTATCGTCTGGTTTCTGCTTCATCAGCAGTCCGGACTCAATACCCTTCTGATTCAGACAGTTAGAGCCAAGAAAGCAGGGGAAGATCCCGCTATTAAATACCTGAACATTGAAAGGGAGGAAACGCTGGGCAGCTTCCTCATCAAACAGGCGAATACAGAAAAGGCAGCATTCGCAAAAAATTTTGAAGATGAAGACTATTTTATTGGCCGTTCTATCGAGCCAATCTATCATCTGGCCGAAACAATTTCTCAGGCAAATAGAGGAAATGTTCTAATTCTGGGTGCAAGCGGCACAGGAAAAGAACATTTGGCAAATTTTATACATCAGAAATCGGCAAGACACAAGTCTGCTTTTCTTACCGTCAACTGTGCCGCTTTTGGTGATGCATTGTTGGAATCAAGGCTTTTTGGGCATAAAAAAGGGTCTTTCACAGGGGCTTTTGATAGTCATAAAGGCTATTTTGAAGAGGCTAACGGCGGTACAATTTTTCTGGATGAAATCGGCGATATCTCTCCTTATATGCAGCAGCTGCTGCTCAGGGTGCTTCAAAATCAGGAAATTGCACCTATTGGCGGCAAACCGCAGAAAGTAGATGTCAGAATTATTGCTGCTACAAATAAGGATCTGGTACAGCTCTGTAAAGAAGGAGAATTCCGTTGGGATCTATATTACAGACTTGCAACAATTGAACTGGAATTGCCTCCACTGAATCAGCGTGGACCCAAGGAATTGGAGGCGCTGATTAACTTTTTTATTAAAACAAAGCAAAAGCTTTTTGGTAGAAATAAAGCCCTGCAGTTTAGTCCGGAGGCGAAAAAGAGAATACTGGGTTATTCTTTTCCGGGTAATGTACGGGAATTGGAAAGTCTGATTGAGCGATTCTATCTGCTCAATAGGCCGAAAATTGATATATCTGATTTTCCGGGCAGAATGACTGAAAAGGTTTTGGACACTTCATCATTGAAACTGAAAGATGTAGAATTGGCGCATATCATGAGGGTTTTACAAATGCAGGGCGGCAATCTGGCCAAAACGGCAAAAGTATTGGATGTCGCGTTGAATACGCTGAAAAGGAGGATGGAATAGATTGGGACGTTGCAATTTGTAGTGACGTTGCATGCAAGGTCCCTACAAAATAAACGTCCCAATCATAAACAAAATATTACCTCACAATCAATTTTTCTACAATATCCTTAGCATCGGCCGTTACTTTCAGCGTATAAACACCTGCGCTGAATTTTGAAACATCAACAGACAGAATAGCAGTATTTATAGCAGTTTGGCGATATACGGCCTTACCGGAAAGATCCCATATTTCCAAAGATGTAATATTCATTGAACTGTTGTCAATATACAGCAGATCGGAAGCCGGATTGGGATAA
>JBIKQC010000056.1:0-14090 GCA_044349855.1 Saprospira sp. | reverse complement strand
TCCCCAAACTTTTTTGGAAAAAAATTACTAGGATTTTTTGTCCTAGTATTTGCAACCACCGCTTTACTGCTCTTCCGATCAGTTATGCTACGCAAAGGTATGACATTAATATAGTTCTGCAAACTTTTGGGAATTTATTTGCATAGTTTTATATAATTTATTCAAAGCTGCAACGCAGTTTGAATGGGAATTCCCTACTATGTAGTTGAAAGTCCGCATATTAAGTACGGACTTAAAATATTGGAAATCCTATATATATTTTAAAAATCAGATGGTTTGGCCTGATCATTTTTGAAAACATAAGCATCGGGATACTTCTCGATAAACTTGTTCAGTACCATTGTTGCTTCAAGTTTTGTATAAAACGCTCCTACGTTCAATCGATAATACGGCTGTTCATAAGACCAATCAACTTTGAATTCATCATAAGATCTGTTAAACTCATCCTTTTTCTCCACCACTTCATATTTATCACGGGTAACCATAATCTGTATACTCCATGCTTTAATGTTGCGGTCTTTCTTAAAATTAAGTTCTTTCCTGCTATCCATCATCTGTCTGATGGCATCTTCCTCTATAATATAGATTCCAGTTTGGGCAGATAGCCTGCAAATAAAGAGAAGTAAAAAGAAGATTATTACAATTTTTAAGCGTTTCATCGTTTTCATTTTAAAAATACACCTATATGTTTGTGTTGTATTATTTACCGATAAGCACTAAACTGGACGACGTTCCCAATCGGTTGGCGCCTGCATTTACCAATTGTTCTGCAAATTCCTTTGTTTTAATTCCTCCGGAAGCTTTAATCAGAACAGAGCTGTCGGCTATACATTCTTTCATTAGTGCAACAGCTTCCACATTGGCTCCCTGGGCATTGACACCAGTAGAAGTCTTTACATAATTAACTCCTATCTCCATACAGATCTCACAAAGTCTTCTGATTTCCTGCTCTTTCAGCAATCCGGTTTCCAAAATTACTTTCATGATTTTACCTTTCAGGTGTGTTGCTCTTGTTACGGAGTCAATATCATTTCGAACATGTGCCCATTTAGCATCTTTTACCGCGCAAAGATTAACCACCATATCTATTTCATCTGCTCCATCATCTATTGCTCTCTTTACTTCCTCTACTTTTGAGGAGATACTGGTATACCCCATTGGAAAGCCTACCACTGTAACTACTTTCACATCAGATCCCTCCAAATAAAGCCTGGCATCGGGAACAAAATAAGGAGGTATGCAAACTCCGATAAAATTATATAGTACAGCTTCTTCACAAAGTTGTTTAATTTGCAAACTGTCGGCATCGGGTTTAAGCAATGTATGCTCGATGAGTCTTGCTAGTTCCATTGTTTTATTTTAAGTTTGACTAAACTTTGAATCAAAGGGCTAAAAGTACGAAAAATTTAGCAAGCAGTCAATTATTGAATACCAAAAAATATGCTGCTTATGGGTTGAGATACTTCATCAGTGCATCATAGCGCTCCTGCAGATCATTCAAATAATCTGACTCAAAAAATGAACTTTTTACTTCATAACCGAATCGGGTAAGTGTTGCAATCACATGTTTCAAATCCTGTTTGCTCAATTTTAATGTAAGCTCTAATGTTTCCTTGCCATAAGGAGAGGATACAAAACAGCTAAGGATCTTGGTTTTTTCCGATTCTATAAGTCTTGCAATTTCTGCCAATGAATAATCACGCGGCATCATTTCCAGTACTATGATACCTCCGGGTTGAGTAATGGCAACAGTTTCGGCAAAATGCTTAATCAGATTTTCCAGCGTAATTAGCCCGAGGTATTTATTTTCAGGATCAACTACAGGTACAACTGTCAAATTGCTGTCTACAATGAGTTTCATTACATCGAAAAGATGACGGTCCGGAGTAACACTTTTAAAAATAAGTACAGGATTATTTTCTTCAATTGACAAATCAGGATCCATGAAGTTCAATACTTCATCCTCAGAAAGCAGCCCCTGCAATTTACCATCCAAGAGAATTGGGAGATGTCTGACATGAAAATCATTCATCCAAGTCAACGCTTTTTCCCCACTATCTTTGCCTACCAGGGGTGGAACGGCATAAGAAATTAGATTTGCTGCAAGCATATATTATATAGTGTTGTTTTTCTGCTTTTTTGTGATGTAAATACTAACGAATAATAAAACGGTCTCATTCATTAAAAAAGTAGTTAAGATCTAACTTCGATCGAATCAATCCAATTTTCAAGCATTTTCAATCCCATGTTTGTCATAATCGATTCGGGATGAAACTGTACACCAAATAAAGGCAATGTTTTATGGCGAATAGCCATCAGTTCATTTTGGGAAGTAAAAGCTATTGGCTCCAAACAATCGGGCAGTTGCTTTAACAATAACGAATGATAGCGCATTACCTGCATCGGATTTTCAATATTTTTAAAAATATCCCTTTCAGTATGTCTGATCATCGAGGTTTTTCCATGTACAGGAATAGCGGATTTTTCCAAATTGGCCCCAAAGTACAGTCCAAGTGCCTGATGTCCCAGACAAACACCTAAAATTGCTTTGCTTTCGCAAAAACGGCTGACAACCTCCATAAGTGCTCCTGCAGTTTCGGGACGCTTAGGTCCCGGAGAAAGGACCAGTGCATCGGCTTTTTCCAATTCTTCAAAAGGAATTTCGTCGTTGCGGTAGACGGTACAGTTCGCTCCAAGTCTGCAAAGATAATCATAGAGATTATAGGTAAAAGAATCGTAATTGTCTATGAGAACAAGGTTCATTCCAATAATTTATTAAGTACTCACAAATCAATTCCCTTTATCAGTTTCAGATTCATCCAAAATATCTTCCTCCCCTTCATCCACTTCTTCATCATATACCTTTTCCAAATCTTTAAGATTTTCCTTTTTAATTTCCTGCTCCTCCTCACCTTTAATCGATTCCTTCATGAATTCATAAAATTGGTCAATAAAAGGCATTGAGGTTCTTATCAGTTCTGTCCCGGAAGTTGGGATTTTCTCCAAAAATGGATAAAAGAGTGATTTTTGCCTGGCAATCTCAGGTTTAATTGCATGTGCAGCAGTAAAAAAACTGATTAGCACACTAAACAAAAAGATAAACATTGCTGACATCAGAAATCCGCCTATACTTTGTGCCATCTGCCCCAATTCCTGACTTTTGACATTCTCCTGAGTCATTTTAAATAAAATGCGTCCTATCATGAATAGGAACAAACAGTTCAGAAAAAATGAAAAAAGCGGCAAGGCCTGCGATTCTGTTTCGAAAGTAGCCTGAAGAAGCCTTGCGACCGGAGGGGTAAGCAGCATGGCAATGAGGAGTCCACCCAAAAGCGCAACTATAAAGAATACCACTCTTATTAGTCCGGTAGTATATCCGAAATAAAACCCATAAGCGGCCATGATGACGAATACGAGGTCAATTCCCATACTTGAAGGCGCTATAATAATTTTCAGGGCATCAGCCTGCTGACACCCCGAACCAAATGTTTACATTAAGTTTTTAACCCAAAAGGCTTTTGACTTTATTGGAGATAAGCTTACCGTCGGCCTTTCCTACCAGTCTTTTGGTGGCCTCGCCCATAACTTTTCCCATATCTTTAGGGCCTTGAGCACCTACTTCGGCTATAATGCTTTTGATCACCTCTTCAAGTTCAGCTTCTCCCATTTGTTGAGGAAGGAATTCTTTCAAAATAACAATTTCTTCTCTTTCAATTTCAGCAAGGTCCTGACGGCCACCTGTTTCATAGCTGGTGAGTGAATCCTCGCGCTGTTTCACCATCGTCTGCAACATTTTCATTTCACGCTCAGGCGTAATTTCTAAGCCCGAACCATCGGTCTGCATCAGGAGGATTTGTGATTTAATAGCACGTATTGTACGTTTTCTGGCCTCATCTTTGTTTTTCATCGCTTCTTTCAGCGCCTCGGTAATGCGTTCATTAAGAGTCATTGGAATTGAATTTATAAATATAAAATTAATGAAATAAATGGTAAATTGCTTTTACTGAGTTTAGGATACGCAGATATAACTTAGAAAAGTTCTTAAAGTAAACCTAAAATTATGAATCTGCAAAACTAAAATTGTAATTTTGTAAGTTGTATTAATTACTTACAACAATATCAGAGAACAATAAGAATTGCTGAAACGTTCTGTTTATCTTAAAAAAACTACTATGACCAGATTTAATATATTGATTTTCCTTCTTTTCAGCGCTTCCTTACAGGCTCAGGAAGGTATAAACTTTTTTCAGGGAAGCTTTGACGATGCTTTGAAAACTGCAAAAGACGAGCATAAGTTCATTTTCATGGATGCTTATGCCGAATGGTGCGGGCCCTGCAAACGAATGGCAAAAGAAATTTTTACGTTGAAAGAAGTGGGCGACTTTTTCAATAAGCATTTTATCAATGTAAAAATGGATATGGAAAAGGGCGAGGGGCCAAAACTAGCTGCCAAATATAAAGTAACAGTCTATCCTACCCTCTATTTCATTGATGAGTCCGGAGAAATTGTAAACGTCAAAGTTGGCGGTGTAAACAGTGAACAACTCTTGGGTTTGGGCAAGGTAGCACTGACCAAGGGTGATAAAAGTAAAAACTATGCAGAAGAATATGAAAAGGGCAATCGGGATCCCGAAATGTTAAAAGCTTATGCTTATGCACTTATGATCAGCGGACAGCCTACACTGAAAATTGCCAATGAATTCATAAAAACACAGGATAAATCTGATTCCGAGGCTTTTCTGGAATTTATTTTCGACTTTGCCTCAGAGGCTGACTGTTCGGTCTTCGATAAACTAATTCTTCATCGCGAAAAACTACTCAAACTGAAAGGGGAAGGCGTTTTCAAGAAAAAAGTACAAAAAGCCTGCGATGCTACTGTTGACAAAGCTGTAGAATTTCAGACGCCTGACCTCCTGAACGAGGCAAAAAAACAAATGAAACTAGCCCTGCCAAGCTTTGCAGCCGAATACAGTATGCTTGCCGATATCCGCTACTTCCAAAAAAATAATGACTTGGTGAAAGCTGCTGCAGCAATTGAAAAATACGTTTCGAAATACGCCAAAGGCGATACAGAGAAATTAAACTTTTATGCACAGGTCTACAATCAGCACATGAAGGACAAGAAAGCCCTTATCAAAGCTGAAAAATGGGCAATGGAGGCTTATCTTAAAAAGAAGACCTATAAAAATGGCCGTACTTATGTGGATTTAATGAGAAAGAACGGCAAAGAATCGGAGGCTAAAAAAGTGGAAGAAGAGATGAAGTCATTGCCTAAAGACTAATTTTTATTAATTTGAGGATTTGAGGATTTGAGAATGGGTATAATTATCAGGAAACCGATGATCATTTTTTATATAAAAATATGAGAATTGAATGAATTATCATTTAAATAATTGCTTGTCAATATTTTATACTTATAATTTATAGAATCGGCATTATTAATACAGTTAAAGTTTCATCTCAAATATTTTCCATTCCCAATAGGGTACCTTCTACCAAGTACCTTCTACCCTGTATCTATAACGTGTCTAAAAACCAACTAAAAAAACTGCTCGATGAAAAGGCGGCGGAATACAACAGTTCCGATTTCATCAAAGATGATCCCATTTCTCTGCCCCATCGTTTTTCAAAACTGCAGGATATAGAAATAATCGGCTTTTGGACATCTATGCTGGCTTGGGGACGTAGAGCGCAGATTATTAAAAGCGGAGAAAAATTGTTAGAATTGATGAATAACAGCCCGCATGATTTTATTTTGAATCATAAAGAAATTGACCGAAAACCATTTCTTCTGTTCAAACACCGGACATTTCAACCCGATGACAGTATTTATTTTTTGGAATGGCTGCAATGGTATTACCAAAATAATAATAGCCTCGAAGATGCTTTTGCAAAACATCTAAAAAAAGGCGATGAACACGTAGGTCCTGCACTGCAGGGTTTTCACAATCTGTTCTTTTCCCTGCCCGATGCGCCGAACAGGACCAAAAAACATATTGCAAGTCCGGCAAGAAAGTCCAGCTGCAAAAGGCTTAACATGTTTCTCAGATGGATGTGCCGCAAAGATAATAAAGGTGTAGACTTCGGAATTTGGCAAAAAATTCATACAAAACAGCTGCTCATTCCGCTTGACGTTCACGTAGAACGAGTCGCCAGAAAGATGGGATTGCTCTGTCGCGAACAGAGCGACTGGCAAGCGGTCTTGGAACTCACTCAAAACCTTAGACAGTTCGATAAAAATGATCCTGTAAAATACGATTTTGCACTTTTCGGGCTGGGCGTTTTAGAAATCGATTTTGATCCGTTAACAAAAATAAAAAACACGTTATAAAAATATACATGGAAGATAACGTACTGCCCGAAAAATTGCGCCTGACCCGACAGATATTTTGGTTTTTTATCTGCTGGTTTGGCGGTTCTATTTTTGGAATGCTCTTCATGCAGACTATAGCCAGCGGACTTGGCATCGGCGATTTTCAATATCTGATTGAAAAAATAAAAGCCGGGGAGTTCCTCGAACGTATTAATAGTGTCAAGATTGTTTCCATGGCAGGGCATTTTGCTACCTATACCCTATCATCCCTCAGTTTTGCCTACCTCATTCACAAAGCTGCATTTCCAAAATATCTTATTTTGGACAAATCGCCCGGCATCTTGAGCATTCCACTCATTATCATTGCTATGGCAGCCGTTTACCCGCTGGCTTTATGGGTCGCCTATTTGAATATTAATATGCTGCCGCATCATTTGGTAGCGGAAGATACGCTGCAGTTTGAACAAAAACTCATGCTGATGAACTCTGTAGGAGATTTAGTGTTTAACCTCCTATTGCTTGGCCTGATTGCCGGTGTAGGCGAGGAACTCCTGTTCAGAGGGATTTTGCAGCGATTTATAGCACAATACAGCAAAAATTTGCACATTGCAGTTTGGGGCACTGCCATACTTTTCAGTATGATTCATTTCCAACCAGAGGGATTTATTCCCCGTTTTCTTTTGGGTGCACTGTTGGGTTATCTTAGTGTATGGACCGGAAGTCTTTGGGCCTCAATTCTAGGCCATGTTAGCTTCAACAGTATTCAGGTGTTGCTTTTTTACTTTTTGGCCGATGCCGACAAGTCGGGGTCAATTTACCAAAAACCTGATTTTTCTATCGGTTTCACCATCTTTATAACAGGAATCTCTATATTTGTGTGTTTTGTACTTTGGAAAACAAACAGAAAAAAGGCCTTGAAGCCCTCAGAATATAGTGTGATAAGCTGAGTAATCAGCTGAAAAAAACAAAAGGAATTGAAAACAAGAATTATTACTGCCCTGATTTTTGGGGTAATCATGATAGGTGCTACGATGCTCATGCCTGAGACATCGGCCATACTATATGTTATAGTCGGATTGCTTTGTGTTTGGGAATTTAGCGGACTAGTGCTGGCTAAAGACAGTAAACCCTTTTACAATAATTTTCGCAGAATATTTGCTGTAGCAATCGCCGTCATTCCTTCACTTTTGGTGTTGGATGCAATGCTGTCGCCCAACCCAATTGCCAGAAGCGGTTATGTACAGTGGTTTTTCCCCATGGTATTTATACCCTTTATTTTTGAATTGAGAGCCGGAAGTTCAAAACCTTTCGAAAACATTGGTTTTACTTATGCAGGCATTATCTATATAGGTGTACCTTCGGCATTGCTTACCGCCATTTCACTTCAGGATTCAACTGGCCGTTTTATTATCATGGCCGTCATGCTGCTTATTTGGGCCAATGATGTTTTTGCTTATTTTATCGGCAAATTCATGGGCAAACATAAAATTTTTCCGAGCATTTCTCCAAACAAAACTTGGGAAGGTACTATCGGCGGATTTATTTCAGCCATCCTTTGGGGTATAGTTTCCTATTTTATTTGGGGTGTTATCGGTTATGAAATATGGCATTGGATGGTTTTGGGTGCCATCTGCTCGGTATTTGGCATTATCGGAGATTTAGTAGCCTCCAAACTGAAGCGCAGTCTGAATATCAAAGATACCGGTACTATTCTGCCAGGACATGGCGGTTTACTCGACCGTTTTGATGCATTTATTTTTGCAACGCCATTTGTTGTTTTTACGATATGTTATGTGTTTATGGATTCCAGATTTCAAATTTGGTAATTTTTTGTAAACTCATTTTAGGTCAATACAAAGACAGTTCTCTACTAAACTATCCTAGTTTCTGGCTCTTATTACCGGCTCCTTAAATCTATTTATACTTATGACTACTTTTATCGACTCTAAAAAAGCAGAAGAACTGGTTGATATTATACTATGGATAAACAGCCGCGGCTGGTCACCGGCTACCAGTACTAACTATTCTTTTAAAAACAGCAGTTCACCCCTAAGCATCACCATTTCACAATCGGGGATAGACAAGTCCATTTTTGGGGCCCAACATCTTATGCTTATCGATGCCAATGGCATTCCAATGGTTGGATTTACCAATTTAAAATCATCTGCCGAAACTTTTCTGCATACTGTTCTCTATCAGGAAAATCCTGAAGTAGAGGTTATTCTGCATACTCATTCTGTTTTTAGTACTATTATGTCTCAGCGCTATTTGGAAGAAGGTCAGCTACTGCTGGAAAACTATGAAGTGCTGAAAGGCTTGGGCCAGATCAAAACACATGATGCATCAGTCTCTATTCCTATTTTTCCAAATACCCAGGACATTGCTGCCCTTAGTGAGGATTTCCGAAAATTATACCGTCAAAACCCCGATATGCAGGGCTATCTCATTGCCGGGCACGGACTTTACACCTGGGGTAGTAGTTTTGCAGTAGCAAAAAGACAATTGGAAGTCCTTGAATTTTTATTGGAATGCGAATACAGGAAGTTAAATTGGTAGGTTGGATTAAGATGCTGCAACAGTCTAAACTTTGTAATGTTCTTCAGAATTATTATATTTGTGAAAATTGAAAATCTTCTTTCTTTAACCAAATATTTTTATGCACAAATCCTTCAAATCCAATTTTATAGATGATGCCATTAAAACAATAGAGATCTCTGTAAGTACAGGGATTTTTACTGATGTGGAAAAATCTAAAATTGAATTGAAAGATCTCTCTTCCGGTGCAGAATGGACTTCACTGAAAGAGACTATATGTGCCTATTTGAATACAGATGGAGGCATTGTGATTTGTGGCGTAAGAGAACGAGAAAAGCAATATTCGATAACAGGTTTCAATAGAAATAATGAATCAAAAGTCATAGATCTTCAAAGCAAAGAATTCAAAAATGATCTTAGTATAAATATTGATTTGTCGACTTATATATATTTTGAATATTTCCCAATAACAATAGGCGCTTTAAAAGAATTATTGGTAATTGTTGTTTACCCACTTTCTGATGATCTTAAATACCTTAGTTATAATGGTAAATATTATGAAAGAAAGCTAACCCAAGACAAAGAAATTCCCATACAAAAAATTCAAAGGCAGAAAGAATATAAACAGGAGTTAGAATTTGCAAAAGAAATTTCAATTGTTGAAGGGGCAAAAATCAATAATCTGAGTTTAGATAAAATTAACAGGTATATCAATCTGCTGAACCTGGAAATACGAAATGAAACACTGAAAGCAAACCTGACTAAAGCCAAACCATTCCTGACCAATCAGCATTTTATCAAACAAGAGGAAATTACTACTTTAGGAATGCTTGTTTGTGCCGAAGATCCTTTTCATTTTCTTGCGTCAAGAGTGGAAGTAAACTGCTTCTATGATACCAGTTCTGATATTGGCAAGGATAAAAAAATCTTCAGGAATGATGTGATAAACTTGATGGAGGATACATTCCGTTATATTTGGGGAAATATCAAAATCAATAGATCGGTAAGAGAAGGTGGTAGAAGCGAACCTGAATATCCTGAAAAAATGATTCGGGAAACAATAAATAATGCTTTAGCGCACAGAGATTATAATATTAATAATTTTGTTACTGTCACCGTTGAACCAAACAGATATATTGAAATTAAAAACCCCGGATCTTTCAAAGAAAAAATAAAAATAATTCATATAGACACTGAAATTCAGGTACGCCGGCTAATCCCTGGCATCCCCGAAAGCAAAAATCCTAAGCTGGCATCAGTTCTGAAGATATTTGACAAAATAGAAAGTCAAGGCCGTGGTATGGCATCTTTGGTTAACGAAGCACTGGATAACAATATTGACCTGCCTTATTACGAACTGAAAGATGGAATGATCAGCCTTCGCATCCCAACAGGAAAATTGGTGGATGATGCAATTGAAATTTGGCTAAATGGTTTTGAAGCCTATATGGTCAAAAAAATTAAAGCTCAACTCACATTCGAACATAAATCAGTATTGGCATATTTTTATAAGTCTGAAATGCTTAACAGAAGAAGGTATTTCACTATTTTACTTAGCGAAAACAACAATCATTTTATTGTTTTGGAACAGCTAAAAAATGCAGGGCTAATTTATGAACATTCTGTTTCTACAGAGGAAGCTCCAGTTTATATTCTTGATAGAGTCTTGTTAAAAACTGAGTTTACGGACGAAATGATTATGTTGCTTGGTGATGATTTTATCAATTTTGATCCCGTGGCTAAAGAAGTGTTGAATATCTGTTATCTCTTTTCAAAATATAATAAACAAGCCTTGAAGGCTGCTGATATCAGCCCTGAAGTTTACAGAAGACTGCACGGCAAAGAAGTGATTGCTAAAGCTTATGAATCTCTAGGAAGAAAAGTGAGAAATATCTGCAATCAGTTTAAAAAATTAGGTGTTCTTTCAAAAGACATTAAAAATGCCTACACATTTGTCATGGATTATAAAAAGCCAGAACAGCTATTTTAATTGTAAAGATTTCAAATTACCCCAAACCCACATCCAAACTCATCATCACTAGGGTTTGAAATTCTGCATCAGTTCCACCAAAAATTTCACAGAATCAACACCTAAGGCATTGTACATAGAAGCGCGGAAACCTCCCACAGAGCGGTGTCCTGCCAATCCGTCAACTCCATTTGCCTTACAGTAAGCCAGGAAAGCTGCTTCATTTTCGGGACTGTCTGCCAGGAAAGTCGCATTCATCCAGGAGCGGTCTTCTTTGGCAGTTGTGCCTTTAAAAATAGGATTGCGGTCAACTTCGGCATAAAGCATTTCGGCTTTTTCCTTATTTCTGCGTTCCATAGCTGCCAATCCACCCATTGCTTTGATCCAGCGCAGGGTCAGCATTGACACATAGATTGGATAAACCGGAGGTGTATTGTACATCGAATCGTTTTTCACATGTACGCGGTAGTCCAACATAGTCGGAATATGGCGTTTTACAGTTCCCAATATGGATTTGCGGACTACGACCAGCGTTACCCCTGCAGGACCCATGTTTTTCTGGGCGCCGGCATAAATGAAGTCAAATTTATTGCCGTCTACAGGTCTGCTGAAAATGTCGGAAGACATATCGGCAACCAGCCAGGTTCCTTCCGGAACTTCAGGAATATGGTGAAACTGTGTACCGTAAACGGTATTATTGGTCGTATAGTGCAGGTATTTTGTACCATAAGCCACTTTATAATCTTTTGGAATAAAGGTATAGTTCGATTCTTTTGAAGAGCCTACTACATCTACTTTTCCGTAGAAAACTGCCTGTTCGATTGCCTTATCGGCCCAAACACCGGTGTTGAGATAAGCAGCTGTTTCATCGTCATTCAAAAGATTCATCGGAACGGTTAGAAACTGCGTACTTGCACCTCCCGAGAGGAAAAGTACTTCATATTCATCACCAACGCCCAATAGCTCTTTCACCAAAGCTTTTGCTTCATCAACTACTGCGATGATATCTTTTCCGCGATGCGATACTTCCAGAATGGAAAGTCCGCGGTGATTAAAATCAAGCACTGCCTGCGCAGCTTCTTCAAGGACTGTTTTGGGCAAAATTGCCGGTCCGGCAGAAAAATTATGTATTTTCATTTTTGTACAGATTATCAGATTATCAGATTTTAGATTTTCAGAAGCTTAAAAGTCCTGAAAAACTTGGGCTAAAGGTAGAATTTTTTGTAATAGTTGCAAAATGTTTTAGCTACAGGCTACGCCTGATGCAAAATTTCTTAATCAGCTCAATATTTTTTCTTTCAATTTCTGAAAGGAAGGCCTCTACATCCTCCATTACAGCGAAATAGCCCAGTTCTTTGAAATATTTTGCTGTTTTTTTGTTGCGAAACCGATAGCCGTAGGCGGCCAAAATCTCTTGGGACATTAGTTTCCGTTCTTTTTTTGATATTGCCGCCAAATCCGATTTCTGAAGCAATCTCTCTGAGGTCTGACTGTATTTCCGATTAACATTGCCCATTTTCAGGTAAAAATGAGGATCTTTTGATTTTTCCTGCTCGTTAAAAGTCCAAACTCCGCAGGAATTGGGCTTTCCCGACTTGGGATGCTCAAATTCGCTGAGGTCATACTTTTCCTGAGACTGAAGGCAGTCCAACACTGCTGTATAGCTTTCATAGCCGCAGTTCGGTCCGCAGGATTCTCCTATTCCCTTTCCCATCCAGGTTCTGTCAACAAAACCTATCAGTTCGGTTTTCTCTACTTTCCAATGGCCAAATTTCACAAAAGGGCGATATTCGCAGCCGTCATTGCATTCTGCCAAAAAAGTGCTGTCGCTGAAAAAATAATAGTCAAAACCTCCGTTGGCACAGTGTGAGAGCACATATACGGTCGACCCTACTTTTTGGGCCTTTGCCTGAAAAGTAATTATTAAAGCAAGAATCAAAAATCGATAATTATAGTGCATCCTATCTATTTGGTTTCATATTTTTTAATCATCGCAATGTTTTTCTGTTCCAATTCAGAGAGGAAGGCATCTACGTTGTCCATTTTTGCTTTATAACCCGGCAGTTTGGAAAAATAAATTTCCATATCCTTTGTTTTAAAAATGAACCCATAGCGAGCGTAGATCTCATTGCGCATGATTTTCAGGTCACTCGGCATCATACCTTTAAAATCGGAGGTGCTGAGCGGGCGTTGCGAACTCTGCGGAAAGCGGCCCACAAACTCTGTTTTCAACAGGGTATGCGGATCCGACTTTTTCAGGTCATGTTTTTTTACTTTAAAGCAATTGGGCGATTCATAATCTTCCCCAAAAAGTTGCAGAGGTATTTCTCCTTTTTTGCTGATCTGACTGAACTGAGCAGTGTACAAGTAGTATTCACAGTTGATATCACATTCTTTAATTGGGTTGCCGACTCCTTTACCTTTCCACTCCTTGGTCAGAGTATAATGTACCTCTTTTCCGCTTAGCGTCCATTTGCCATGACGGATATAAGGTTTCGCATCGCAACCTACACATTTTGCCAAAACGGTGCTGTCCTCAAAAAAATAATAGTCGAAATCCTCTCCGCTATAACAGTCGGAGGAGGTATAGGCTTTTCCGGCGATGTTTTGCGCCTGTATTTGTACTGTGCCTACTATTAAAAGGAGTAGAAGTAAGGTATTTTTCATGTTATTCATGTTTTGTGAAGATAAGACTTACTAATATTTTATGCAATATAAATAAAAAAGCCCCACATTGCTGCAGGGCTAAAATATATTTATCTGAAAATCTGACTTCTAAAATCTGAACCGAGGGTAACGAGCTCTATAAAATCTAATTATAAATCAAACTTAATACCCTGAGCCAAAGGCACTTTAGTGCCATAGTTCATTGTATTGGTCTGACGGCGCATATAGACTTTCCAGGAATCGGAGCCCGATTCGCGGCCACCGCCCGTTTCTTTCTCACCGCCGAATGCACCGCCGATTTCCGCACCGGAAGTACCGATGTTGACATTGGCAATACCGCAGTCGGAACCTGCGCAGGAAAGGAATAGTTCTGCTTCGCGGATAGAGTCTGTCATGATTGCGGAAGAAAGACCCTGCGGCACTTCGTTCTGCATATCAATCGCCTCATCAATATCGTTGTATTTCATCAGATAGAGGATTGGTGCGAAAGTTTCGTGTTTCACGATATCGTATTGCGCATCCACCTCAATAATACATGGTTTTACATAACAGCCGCTCTCATAGCCTTCTCCGCTGAGTACACCGCCCTCTACCACTACTCGGCCA
>JBIKQC010000469.1:0-3948 GCA_044349855.1 Saprospira sp. | reverse complement strand
TATAACTGACTGCAATTAAAGAATTAATACTTGCAAAACGACGATTTCTAAACAACGAAAAAAATTGCAATGAATAAGCAAAAGTATTATCGTTACAATAAACAAACCCTGCAGTATCAGGAAATTAAAACGCCTCTAAGCAAAAAAATCCTGAAATACAGTCTTGCAGTTTCTGCTATTGCTGTATATGCCTGGGGAGTTTGGGTACTTGTTACTCCTTCATCTGTCAAAGCATATTTATCAGAGAAATCAAATCTTAGAAAGAAAATCGAATCCAGCGACAAAGAATTAGACAATTTAGCTGGCACTCTTTCCGGACTTCGTGAACGCGACAACAACCTATACCGAACAACACTTGCCTTAAATCATATTGATAATGCAACTTGGGATGGCGGCGTTGGAGGAAGTGTAAAACATCCTGAATTGGAACAACTTCGCGACGGTAAATCGCTATTGGAGATGGCCAATAAAATGCAAAAAGTAAAACATCAGCTCACTGTAGTTGCAGAATCTCAGGATATGCTTTTGTCTAAAGCAGGAAAAGAAGAAAAACGTCAGCGTGCCATTCCTTCCATCCGTCCGCTATTGGTTCTTGACCGACCAATCCACATGCTTTCCGGCTTCGGAATGCGCCGTGATCCGGTCACAAAAAATTCCTTTCAAATGCATCCCGGCATCGATATGGGAGCAGCAATGGGCACACCAATTTTCGCCACCGGCGACGGTGTTGTTATCAGAACAGAATACAAATCAAGCGGATATGGCCTCAACGTAGTTATTGACCATGGTTATGGCTACAAAACCCTTTACGGTCACATGGTAGAGATTGCTTCTAAACCGGGTCAGGTTGTGAAACGCGGTCAGCTCATCGGTTATGTAGGAAGTACCGGCTACTCCACAGCACCTCACGTACACTACGAAGTTTTCAAAAACGATACCCGTATCGATCCGGCTCCTTTTGTTGAAGACATGAGAGAAATGACCGTTCAGGAATTCAAAGAATTGGCACAAAGTGTTGATCCTAATATTGATTTCAGAGCAAAAGCCTCAAAAGGCCGTCGCAGATAAATAATTTACTCCTTACTAAAAAAGGAACAGAAATAAACTTTATATTTGCAGGCGATATGCAGAGCTAAGAAGCTGCATATCGCTTTTTTTTATTTTCAATAAGCTATATCTGTGGAAAACAGTAATCAAAAAATAAGCCTGACAGGAGCTGTAGCCGTAATTGCGGCCTGTATGATCGGCACAGGAGTTTTCACTTCTTTAGGCTATCAGGTTCTGGGAATCAAATCAGTTTTTGCCATAGTTGTGCTATGGGCAACAGGTGGTCTGGTGGCACTCTGCGGCGCTTTGGTTTATGCTGAATTGGCTGTAAGATATCCGGGCTCCGGAGGAGAATACAATTATTTAAGTAGAATTTATCATCCTGCAGTCGGATTTCTTTCCGGCTGGACATCAGCCACAATCGGCTTTGCGGCACCTATTGCAGCAGCGGCTATGGCTTTTGGAAAATATTTTACTCAGATTGCACCGGCTGTGAACCCAACGCTTGCGGCTGTTTTGGTTATACTTATTGCTGCCGGTATTAATTTTGCAGGTATTTCTTTGAGTTCAGCTATTCAGAAAGGTACTACTTATTTGAATCTGATTTTAATATTAGTGCTTATATTGTGTGGTATTGGGATTGCAGGAGATTACCAGCATTTCAATTTTACTGTCGGAAAAGCTGATTGGGAAGCTGTAATGAGCCATTCCTTTGCTGTTTCGCTTATTTATGTTTCTTATGCCTATTCGGGTTGGAACGCAGTTACCTATGTGGCCGGAGAGGTTAAAGATCCGACCAAAACAGTTCCAAAATCATTGATTTGGTCTGTAGTGCTAGTTGCAACACTCTATGTTTTGTTAAACTTTGTATTTTTGCTGAGAGTTCCTATGGAACAGCTCGAAGGACAAAATGAAGTAGGTGCTATTGCTGCTAATGCAATTTTTGGACCTATAGGAAGTAAAATCATTGCTGGTCTTATATGTTTGGGGCTATTCGCCTCAGTTTTAGGTATGACAATTGCCGGTCCCCGAGTTACCGACAAAATTGGTCAGGATATGCCGGCGCTAAAGTTTTTAGCCTTCAGAAATATAAGTGGAGCACCTATCGTTGCTATTTTATTGCAGGTGACAATTTCATTGACATTGGCACTTAGTGCCTCATTTGATGTTGTCATACGTTATGTCGGTTTTACTTTGGCATTGTTTACCACACTTACCGTTGCCGGAATACTTGTTGTCCGTTGGTATAAAAAAGAGCCCTTGGAAAAATCTTTGTACCATGTTCCGCTATTCCCAATTCCCGCAATTATCTTTATCCTGCTGGAAATTTGGATGTTGACTTATACAATGATCGATCACCCAAAAGAATCACTCGCAGGTTTAGGAACAATTGTACTTGGACTTTTGGTTTTCTTTATTTTCAATAAAAAAGAAGAAACGAAAACTGAAAACACTCTATAACATATTCCAAAACAGAAATATACAAACTAAATAAATTTATTTAAGGGTTAAATTTTTAAATTAAAGCTATGAACAACGCATTTCGCTTTGCATTTTTTCTGGCACTGATCGCTGTAATTTTTACAGGTCAGGCCTGCAATACACAAGGAAAGACTGAAGATCCAAAAGAAAAAGCCGATTCAACAAAGAAAGATTCCGGAGCTGTTGAAGAAACTAAAATTGAGATCGACCGCAAATACAATGATGTAGCCAGAATTTTGGCCGGTATGGACATTGAATCTACCTCTCAATTCTATGCTGTGACACAGACTGCAAGCTGGAAAAGCTACAAAAAATCTGCTGATGAAGGCTGGGCAGCTGCCGATTCAAAACGTTTCAATGCCATGCGTGAGTGGGCATCAAAAGAATTGGCCGAGCTAAACACAGTTGATGGAGATATTTTCTACCCATTCTCAGGACCTGATATTTATTACTCTTATCAATTCTTCCCTACTGCAAAAAACTATCACCTTTTCGCATTGGAACCTGCAGGTAATCTCAGCTTCCTAAAAAGTGATGACTTGAAATGGGAAAGCTATTGCAACCATGTTGCCCAAACAATAGACGATTTCATTGCAGGTGGGTTCTTCCACACCAAACATATGCGTGTAGACATGCAGGTGAACGGTGTATTGCCTACTCTATTGGTTTTTCTGGTTCGCAGCGGCAACACAATTGCTAAAGTAGAACCTGTCGATATCAAAGAAGATGGCAGTGTAGTAGTTTCTGAAAAGGGAAATTTTGCCTCAGTTCGTGTTGACTTCCTCGATGCAAAAACTAAAAAACTGAAAAGTCTTTTTTATCACTCCTGTGATGTTTCTGACGAAGGTTTCGCTGCTCGTCCGGGTTTGAAAAAGCATATTGAAGCAGTTGCGGTAAACCGTACTTTCACTAAATCTGCCAGCTACCTGATGCACCGTCCAAACTTTGTACAAATTCGCGATATTATTTTGGCAAAAGCTCCTGCTGTTTTCCAGGATGATACTGCCGTACCTTTCAAATTCTACAGCCCTGAAAAATGGTCATTTACTTTCTTCGGTAAATATTCCGGCCCGATCAAATTGTTTGAAGTACGCATGCAGAAAGACCTGATGGATGCTTATGGTAAAAATCCTGTTCGTCCGCTTCCTTTTTCTTTGGGATACCATTCAAGTCATGATTATGACAATATGATGATTTCCAAGCGTAAGTAATAAAATTTTTACTGTAAAATATTAAAAGGGCTGTTCGCATACATATACGCGGATAGCCTTTTTTGCATATTCTTAGTTCTAAAATTGAAAACATGGGCGTAATTATTAAAGAAATAATGGCTGTTTATCCGGAATATTCTGAAGTCCACCTCAATTTTGCGGGGGAAACACTCCATACAATAATATACGGATCAGCCGAACTATTAAA
>JBIKQC010000468.1:0-3949 GCA_044349855.1 Saprospira sp. | reverse complement strand
GTCCTTTCACAAAAATGACTATGATGATTGATGCTGAGACTAAGGCGGGGCCAAGAAATGAGCAGAGTGTACTCGTATTGCCTATCATGAAGCCTGTTGAAGTAAATCAGGCCATTGACTATATTGTTTTCAAAGACATGAAAGCGCCTGAGGATACCTCAAAAATCAAAAAGAGAAAAGTAGTAAACGGCGGCATTGAGGTTTTTATGAAAATAAAAGCTACACCTGATGCGATGGCAAGAATCATCATCGATGAACAGGCAGGAGATGTGATTGAGGGCAGTGGAAACGGCAATATGCAGTTGAACTATACGCCAAACGGAGAGATGTTTCTATATGGTGATTATGAAATTGAACAGGGAAATTACCTCTTTACGTACCGTAATTTTATCAATAAGCCCTTCAAAGTAGAAAAGGGTGGAACCATTCGTTGGAATGGTGATCCATACAATGCTGAGGTAAACCTGAAAGCAAAGTACACTTCGAAATTTACCCTTTACAACCTGCTTTTATCCTATCAGGAGGAAATGCAAAATACCGAAACCAGAAATGCAGCCAATATTCCTGTAGCAGTAGACGTATTGATGTTTATGACAGGTTCTCTTTTGCGTCCGGATATAAAATTTGGATTGGATATTGTCGGCGCAACGCAAGGCCGTGCAGCTACTCTGGCCAATTTGGCACTTCGAGCCATTCAACAGGATGAAAGTAAGTTGAACCGACAAGTATTTGGACTTATTGCACTCAATCAGTTTCTTCCGGAGGAGAATGCAGCAGCCAACCTTAATATAGGGGCTTCCAGTTTCAATACACTGAGCGAAATGATCTCTCAACAGTTTTCCCGCTATTTGGGCGATCTGCTTTCAGAAGTAGTTGAAGGCTCAGATTTTATAAGTTCTGTAGATGTTCAGATTGGCTACAAAATGGAGGATGATCAGTTGTCAAACAGCGGTACCGGTTCTCAGTTCGACATGAGTTTTGATAATTATTTATTTAATGATAAATTGCGCATTCATATTGGAGCCAATGTCGATTTTAACAACAATAATGTAAGTGGAACCAATCAGAATTATTTTGGAGGTGATTTTATTGTTGAATATGCAATTACAGAAAACGGAAATCTAAAGGTAAGAGCTTATAACCGAAGTGAATCCAGTCTCTTTGGACAACGAATCAGAACAGGGGGAGGGCTATCCTATTCTTTGGAATTTGATTCTTTTAAAGATATGGTGCAGGAAATCAAGAGGAATGCCTTTAATTCGAGACAAAAAGCCAAGTTAAGAAAAGAAACCAGAAAAAGAAGGAGAGAGGAAAAAGAGATGACGAACGAATAGTACTCAAATTGAAAAATAACTATAAAGAACAGTTCTATTTGTGCGGTTTTTTAAAATGATACGAAATTATATAATATGCAAATGTGATATTTGAAAAATAACATTAGATTTTCATATTTTTAAAAGAACGCATTACCTATATTTGCTAAAACAAAATTTGAATTCATGTCAAATAAAAAAGAAAAAAAAAATACTGAAGCACCATATATTGATAGGGATCTGAGTTGGCTTTCATTCAACTACAGAGTATTGCAGGAGGCCAAAGACCCCTCTGTACCACTCTTTGAAAGAATTAAATTTTTGGGTATTTATTCATCAAATCTCGATGAGTTCTTTCGCGTGCGTGTTGCTTCTATAAAAGGACTTATCCGATTGGGCAAAAGTACCAAGAGTGAGCTCGACTTTAGCCCTGAAGATGTTTTGGAAATGGTCAATAAAACTGTCAAAAAACAACAGATTGAATTTACAGAGATTTATCAGAAGCAAATAATTCCTCTGCTTGAGGCTATCAACATCAATATTCTGAGAATTAAGGAATTGAGTGATGAACAAAAAGCTTTTTTGGATAACTATATTGAAGAAAAACTTATTCCATACTTGCAGCCTATTCTCATAGTAAAACATAAGATACGTACTTTTTTGGTGAATAATGCACTATATCTGGCTGTGGTCTTGGGTACAAAGGGAACACCTCGCTATGCTGTTGTGCGTATTCCATCCGATCGTTTTCCCCGGTTTATTCAATTGCCCGGACTTGATGGAAGCAGAAAGGATATCATCATGCTCGATGATATTGTCAGACATGCTCTGACTAACCTTTTTCCGGGATATAACGTATTAGACTCATATTCCTTTAAAATCTCCAGAGATGCAGAACTGTACTTGGAAGATGAATATTCAGGGGATTTGATCACAAAAATAAAAGCAGGTTTAAATAAGCGAAATCTTGGAACCGGTACACGATTTGTATACGACAGAACTATGCCGGAAAACTGTCTGAAATTCATGTCAGAAGCTTTTTTTATGAAGATCAGCGATTTGCAGCCGGAGGGACGTTATCACAATAATTTTGACCTCTTTAAATTTCCCGATTTTAATCTAAGTCATCTAAAGGATATACCTTTGCCGCCTCTAAAACACAAAGAATTTGAAATGTCTGCCACCATCTATGAAGCGATTGCAAAAAAAGATCAACTGCTTCATTATCCTTATCAGCGCTACAGCTATGTAATCCGCTTCCTGGAACAGGCTGCTCATGATCCTAATGTAACACATATCAAGATTTTACAGTACAGGGTTGCCAAAAATTCACAGATAATAGCAGCGCTGCGTTCTGCTATAGAAGCCGGTAAGAAAGTTATGGTTTTTGTAGAACTGAAAGCCCGTTTCGATGAAGAAGCAAATATTTATTGGGCAGAACAATTGGAGGAATGGGGGGCGGTAGTAAAATACAGTCTGCCGGAAATAAAGGTGCATTCCAAATTGCTGATGATCACAAAACAGGAAGAAGGAGTGGAAAAAGAATACTGCTACCTCAGTTCAGGTAACTTCAATGAACAGACTGCAAATATCTACGAAGACTTCGGATTCTTCACTGCTGATCACCGCATTTGTGAAGAGGTGGGCCAAATTTTTCAATACCTTGAAAGCGGCATTATGCCCCCAAAACCATTTGAACACCTGCTTGTAGGTCAGTTCAGAATGCGCAAGAATATCTACAGCATGATTGAGCGGGAAATAGACAATGCCCGTGCCGGAAAACCTGCATCGATAACGCTGAAACTCAACAGTATTCAAGATCCCAGAATTATTGAACTGCTATACGACGCCAGCATTGCCGGTGTTAAAGTTAAAATGATCGTACGCGGTATCTGCAGTTTGGTGCCCGGTATCAAAGGATACAGCGAAAATATAGAAGTTGTAAGTATTGTCGACCGATTTTTGGAGCACTCAAGAATTTACATTTTCCACAATGATGGTAATGAGAAAATCTATCTTTCATCGGCAGATTGGATGACCAGAAATCTCTATCACCGTATTGAATGTGCTTTCCCCATTTATGATAAAGAACTTAGACAGGAAATCTTTGAGTTTATTCAAATACAGTTTAATGATAATGTAAAAACCCGTATTTTGGATGCGGAGATGAGCAACAGATATAAAATTGATGAATCTAAACGTCCCTTTCGTTCTCAGATAGAGACCTATAAATATTATAAAAGTAAATATGAATCCTAAGATAGTTTTCCTAACATCAGAAAACCTTTATCAGTTAATATACAATAATGAAAAATGATCTTTTATTACGCGTAGCTCGCGGAGAACGTACTGAACGTCCTCCTGTATGGCTTATGCGTCAGGCAGGTAGAATTCTGCCGCAATACCGCGAAATCAGAAGCCGACTCTCAGGATTCAAAGAATTGGTAGAAACCCCCGAATTGGCATGCGAGGTAACTATTCAGCCGGTTGATGAACTCGATGTTGATGCGGCAATTATCTTCTCGGATATTTTGGTGGTTCCTGAAGCGATGGGACTCACTTATGAAATGATCGAAGCGAGAGGTCCGGTCTTCCCAAAAGTTATTGAATGTCTCGCAGATATTGAAAATTTGATA
>JBIKQC010000467.1:0-3955 GCA_044349855.1 Saprospira sp. | reverse complement strand
CTACGTATTTTGCAAAGGTAGGACTATTTGTTGGTATTAGCTAATTTATGGCTAAAATAGCGCGTTTGCAATTTCCTTTGATTTCTATTGATTTTAACACCAAAAGCAAATCAGGGCCGTTTGAAAAGGTTTTTAATCCCAATATTTCAAGGCTGTTTTTGATTTTATTAAAATGCATGATTTAGATGTGATAATGTGCAGATTGAAACAATCCTACTTCACAATCTTCATCTCCTTCAACAAATGTCCGGCTTCACCGTATTTTTCGATTACCCAAAGAACATAGCGAGCATCCACGACGATATTGCGGCAGCGGGATGCATCGAACACAAAGTCACTCATCGTACTTTCCCAACTGCGATCGAAATTGATACCGATGAGGTTGCCTTTTCCGTCAATTACAGGTGAACCTGAATTGCCGCCGGTTGTGTGATTGGAGGCCGTGAAACAAACCCAGAGTTTACCGTCCTGAGCATAATTGCCAAAATCTTTTTTGTTATAAAGATCAATAAAACGCTGTGTCAGTTCAAAGTCAGGATTGCTCGGGTCATATTTCTGCATGATTCCGTCAACAGTGGTGAAATGCGTGTAGCGCATGCCATCATGCGGAGCCGACCCTTCAATTTTGCCATATGCAATACGCAAAGTAGAGTTGGCATCTGCCCAATTCTTTTTGTTGGGAAACATAGTCAGTAAGCCTTCTACATAGGTTTGAAGCAGTTTGTTTTCTTCTGAGGCAAAAGCACTGAACCCGGTGACAACAGTATTGGCATAAGCCGTATAAATATTGTTGGCGTAAATCAGTGCAGGATCTTTTTTGAGCAGTTCTGCAGTTTCTTTATTGAAATTGGCCAATAAATTTTTCAATTTTTCCGGTTGCAGCAAAACAGAGTTTTTGTAAATACTTTCTCCGCTTTTCTCCCAACTGTCTTTGAGGCCTGCAGGCAACATTTTTTCTCCAACATATTTAATATAGAGCGGTGTTGTCACTTTGAAAATTTTATAATCCAATCCGGCATCATAATCTTTGAAAAAGCCATCGGCCATAGCGCTAAGTTCCTTCAGTGCAGCCTCCAGTTTACCCTCTTTTTCCAAACTCTCATATTTTGTCAGAAGATTTTGGAAACTGTAAGAGAAGTTGAGCATCTCGGGACCAAAAATGAAATATTCCTGGAACATAGCTCTGGCAAATTCATAGTTGCCGTTTGATTCTGTTATCGCATTCATCTGATCTATAACAGATCCGAAACGGGTTTTCCATTCCGGATTTGTTTCTGCCTTGGCTTTGTATTCTTTTTCCCAATTCTGTTTTTTTGCAACAGCATTCAGTGCTTTCAAACCGCCGATCTGACCAATCCATTTTTTCCATGCATTAGCTAAACTTGCCTGTTTTGCAGAATATTTAATACGGATTTCATCACTTTCGTTCATTGCAGGTTTCATCTGATCCATCGTTGCTGTGCGCATTGAAATACGCGCCGGGCGTTCAATTTCCTGATAAAATTTGATTTTGCCTGAAGAATAATGCTGATCTGTGCGTCCGGGAAAACCGTACACCATCGTAAAATCACCTTCTTTGCGCGGTTTTACACTTATAGGCAGTGAATGTGCCGGTTTGAAAGGAACATTGTCGGCACTGTAATTAGCCGATTTATTCTCTTTGTTGGCATAGATTCTAAAAACGGAGAAGTCGCCCGTGTGACGGGGCCAAACCCAGTTGTCTGTATCACCGCCAAATTTACCGATTGCATTGGGAGGGGTTCCCACAAGTCGTACATCATTAAAATCTTCGGTTACCAGCATGAAATACTGATTGCCCTGATTGAAGGGTTTGATTTTGGCAGAAATAGTCTCCGACTTCATTTCTTTTTTCTCGATAGCCGCTATATTTTGGTTGATAATTTTATTGCGTTCAGCTGCTGTCATCTCAGGTTTTACCCCATTGAGCACCTCTTTGGTTACTTCGCGAATTTCTTTAACAAAAGTTACATTCATCCAGGGACAGGCCAACTCTTCCGATCTATTTTTTGCCCAAAATCCATTTTTTAAATAATCATTTTCCAAAGAAGAATGCTTCTGAATGGCATCGTAACCGCAGTGATGATTGGTCAGCAAAAGTCCTTCGGACGATACTATTTCGGCAGTACAGCCCCCGTCAAATTGAACAATAGCATCTTTCAGACTCGATTTATTCGTGGCATAAATATCTTCAGCTTTCAGTTTCAGACCATAAGTTTTCATGTCTGAATAAAACATATTGATCAGGGACGGAATCCACATTCCTTCTGTCGCACGGGCCGATATAGAAATCAATAATAGTAAAACGGTAAAAAACAGGTTATTTTTCATGTTCATTTGAATTTTTAATTTGGATTGGGCGCAAAATAGGAAAAATTGATGTAAATAATCAAAAGGCGAATTGAAGAATAATTTCAAAATCTGCATTTGGGTAAAAATACAGCTTAAGAAACTGTCAATTAATGTAAGATACCATTTGTCTCAGATTCCTGTTAATCGTGTTATGAAGAACCATAAACACTTAGAGCTGCACGAGGTGAACGCTCAGCAATGTGACAATAATAGCTTAGAGGGAAATCTTTGGGTGAGAAAGATCGAAGTTAATTTAATTATTCTCTTTCAATTTTATGCAATTGATCAGTTTCTAATATGATCTCATAAAATTCGTGTCAAACAAAAAAACATTCCTTAAAAAAACATTGAACATCGAAAAAAATATAAAATTGAACAGAGACTTAATTCGCCTTGGCTATCTTTATAGGAAAATTTAAATAATTCATGAAATATTACCTAATTGCAGGTGAACCGTCGGGCGACCTGCATGGCAGCCGCCTCATCAGCGCACTAAAAGAAGAAGATCCTCTGTCCGAATTTCGGGCCTGGGGTGGAGATCTTATGCAAAAATCCGGCGCTGTCTTAGCCAAACACATTCGTGACCTGGCAATAATGGGTATAGTGCAGGTACTGCGTCGGCTACCGACAATTTTTAGGAATTTCAAATTCTGTCATGCCGATATTGAGGCATTCAAACCCGATGTCATTATCCTTATAGATTATTCCGGATTCAATCTGCGTATTGCAAAATGGGCAAAAGAAAAAGGCTTCAGAGTCTTTTATTTTATTTCACCTCAGGTTTGGGCTACAAGAGCAGGCAGAGTTAAAAAGATCAAAAAATACGTGGACAGGATGTTCGTCATTCTGCCTTTTGAGGAAGATTTTTATAAAAAACACAATTATAAGGTTGATTTCATCGGACATCCGCTGTTGGACAATGTGGCAGAACATGAAAAGGATGCTGCTTTTGTTCAGAAAATGGGCGCCGAAAAACCGATTATAGCACTTTTGCCGGGCAGCCGCCGTCAGGAAGTTAAATCCATCTTAAACGAAATGTTGAAAATGGCCCCTAATTTTCCCGAATATCAATTTATTATTGCCGGGGCTCCTACCCTTCCTGAGGAATTTTATCGACCATTTTTACAAAAATATCCTCAAGTGCAACTAGTACACGGACAGACCTATAATTTATTGGCCAATGCTGAAGCGGCATTAGTAACTTCTGGAACTGCCACTTTGGAAACTGCACTTTTTGATGTGCCCGAAGTAGTATGTTACAAAACAGGTCCTCTCTTCTATTGGATTGTAAAACAGATAATTAAAATTCCATTTATTTCTTTGGTCAATATTATTATGGGCCGAAAAATAGTGGCAGAATTGATTCAGCATGAGTTAAATGAGAATAATCTTGACCTGGAACTTAAAAAAATATTAAATTCAGAACATAGGGAAATACTGCGAAAAGATTATGCTGACTTACGCAATAAATTAGGAAACAGAGGTGCAGCAAAGAGAGCCGCAAAGTTAATATTGGAGGAGATTAAGGCAAATGTCAAATTAAAAAATTAAAATACCTAGCAGTTCATTGCGAACAAACTATCAA
>JBIKQC010000055.1:0-14198 GCA_044349855.1 Saprospira sp. | reverse complement strand
AATCAATTTCAACTCCTCATGCACAAATACTTCTCCCCCAACAACCTGCTGCTCGCCTGGGAAAGAATGCTGCGGTCAAACGGAAAAGACGTCAAAGATTTTTTCGGCATTGAAATCTACGCAGCCAATTTAGAGAAAAACCTCTGCAGATTGTCAGAAGCCATTATCAACGGAGAATACAAGCCGCAGCGGCCCTTCAAATACTATGAACCAAAGGCCTCGAAGACGCATCGGACAAAGACCGTACTGAGCATTGAAGATGCCCTTGTTTATCAGGCAATTGCCGATAAGGTAGCAGCGCATAATTACAAACTGCTGGCAGGAAATAACAGTTTTGTCTTTGGCTCTGTACTGCATCCCGAGGTCGAAAAAGGTACCGATCTGCTCAAAGAAGCCGATCCCGATTTTTATTTCTTCGAGTATTATATCCCACTCTACAATAAATTTACCAACTCGGTCAATACGGAGATCAGCAATACGCATATCCGTTTTAAGCTCGAGACAGATATTACCGGATTTTTCGACTGCATCCCGCATTCAAAACTGCTCGTCACACTCAATAAATTTGGTGTGGAGCCCGAGATTCTGGACTTTCTGAGCAACTGTCTCAATATCTGGTCGGGTACCCGCGAATCGGTGACACCGGGGGTGGGAATTCCGCAGGGACCGGCTGCCTCCTTCTTTTTTGCCAATATTTTCCTCTACGACCTCGATCATCTCATTTCCCAAAACGGTTATACCTATTACCGTTATATGGACGATGTACGCATTTACGAGGAAAGCGAGGAAAAACTCACTGAAGCGCTGGTGCTGATCGATAATTTTCTGAAAGGACGGGCCCTTTCTCTGAATACCAAAAAGACTTCGATTGAAGAAATGGGTGAGGACAGATCAAAAAATCTGCTCGAATTTATCGGTGGAGAATATGGCGAGGAATACAGCTCACAAAATGAGGTGAAACAGGAAATCTACCTGACGGAACAGCATCCGGAAAATGAACAGGAAAAGAAGTATATCATTCAAAGTATTGAAGGCAAGGAACTGATTATGTACTGTAAAAAAGAGATTATATCGGTAGAAAAAATCCTCCTGGAAAAATTTGCGGATATCTCCAAAGAAAATTTCAATGCCCGGACTTTGACCAATGATGAGGATTTGAAAAAGCAGATTGTACATCTGGCTTATAAATGGCGCAATGCCAATGCAATTCTGAAATCTGTGGATAAGGCTGTTCTCCACGAAAAACTGATTCCAATCTGGCTTTTTTGTCTGGAACATTTTTTCTGGAAAGCCCCACATTTCTGTTGGAATCTGAATCAATATGGCGCGAATGCGGACATTGCCCTCAAACTGAGTGAGCTGCTGGCCAAATTCAAATTTTACGAATGGGTACGCTATCAGATTCTCTCGAACATGGCTTCGGTACAGGTTTTCAATTCTTCGGAATTGCGGGATATTTTCCGAAAATGCAAGGAGGAAAGTTCGGGACTGGTCAGAATCGGTTATTACATGATCCTGCTCAAGCACCTGAAACCCGATCATCAGCTCTATGCATCGCTGCGGCAGGCGATAAAGGACGACAAGGAGCCGTACATCAAAAATCGCCTCTCGGGCATAGTGGTAAACAACAATTTTGAAGAAATTAAATTTTGGTTTGGACTATGAATTTCAACGATCTGGAAAATTTAGAAAATTTGGCGGCCTCCGATGAAAGTACCAAACCTGCTGCTTTTCATCTGGAAATAATTGCCGACTACCTGGAAAAGGAAAAACGGAAAAATTCGGCCAAAGATCGGCCTTTTGAGTATTTTTATGAGGATGTCAGCGGCAAAGCCCTTGCGGTTGATTTCCGTACTGCTCTGGGCGAAAAATACTACAAACCGGCTTCCGATGACGCACAGAGCTGTCTGAATATCTGTAATGAGTTCCGCAAAATCTCCTCCTGGAGTATCGTCGGCTGGCTGCAGAATGCCCTAAAATTTGCCGATCATATTGTCCTGCACTATATACAGGAAAAATGCAAACTGCTTCCCGAAAGACAGGCAAATGCCGGTGTCGAGAAATCCAGATACATCCAACTGAGCAAAATGCAGGGCGATATTGCCATTGCTGGCGCTTTGCTAAAAGACCTCTATGATCTTCGCAATGGCTTGGAACACCGCACGATTACGCACAATGACGGCCGTCAGGAACTGATCTCGCCAAAGCGGAATCTGATAAGAAAGGAGGTGGTGAAGATGTTTCCGGAGGTTTTTAGGAAGGTGGGGTTGGGGTATTTGTGAAATGGCTCTGAAAAAAAATTGAGTTATTAAAGTCTATAATAATTATTATTGCTTATATTGTAGCGCAATAATTTTTCATTCATTTTTAAGCTAGTAGCAACTATGGCAATCAACTTACAAAAAGGGCAAAAAATTGATGTTGGACTCACAAAAATGAGTGTTGGTTTGGGGTGGACTCCAAATGAAGGCACAGGGCATGATTTTGATTTAGATGCATCTGCATTTATGTTGAACGAAAAGCGTCTAATACCGTCTGAAGAATATTTTGTTTTTTACGGTAATACTGATTCTCCTGATTCAGCATTGCATCATACAGGGGACGAACTTACTGGCGGTAATTGTGAGGAGGAGGATGATAAAGAGACAATCCAGGTAAACTTATCAAATGTTGATAGTTCTATAGCTGAAATATTATTTGTGATTACTATCCATGATGCTATTCTAAGAAAGCAAAATTTTGGTCAGGTACGAGATTCTTATATTAGAATAGTGGATGATTCTACAGGACTGGAAGTCGCAAAGTACGAATTAGGTGAAGATTTTTCAGTAGAAACAGCAGTTGAATTTGGCAGATTATATAAAAGGGAGGGAAAATGGAAGTTTGAAGCCTCTGGTATTGGCTACAGAGAAGATTTAGCTTTTTTTGTTTCAAAGTATTTTAAAGGTCACATTATCAAATAAATAAGTTGTATGGCAATAAATCTTCAAAAAGGTCAAACAATTGACCTTCGGAAAAATGACAAAGGAGAAAATGTTTACGACTTGTCTCAAATCACAATCGGATTAGGTTGGGATGTAGCAGAAATATATGAAACAAAAGAAGTAGCTCTCGAGCAAACTTTCTTCGAGAAAATATTAGGCAAAAAACGATATGAAACTAAACAGGTTTTAAAGGACGAAAATTTTGACTTAGACGCAATTGCATTTTTATTGGATTCTAATGGCATTGTTGCCAATTTAGGTAGAGAATTACCTTTAAATAATGGAACTAAAGTAGGTTTATTTGGCGGCGATATAATTTATTTTAATAGTATGACTTTCCCTTCAGGTACAGGTACTTCTCAAATGCTTTATCCTCAAGGGACACCCAAAAACGCAATTGTGCAAAAAGTTAAACAATTGCTTACAAAAGGGGAACTTATTGTACATACAGGTGATAATTTAACTGGTGAAGGAGAAGGAGATGATGAACAAATTATCGTAAAATTAGACTCGCTTCCTATTAGAATAGATAAAATAATTTTCTTGGTTTGCATCTATAAAGGTCAGGCAAGAAATCAAAATTTCGGGAAAATAAATAATGCATTTATTAGATCATGTGATGCAAGTGGAAAAGAAATCGCACGCTACAGCCTTTCTAATAGTACAGAATTCAACGGTATGTGTTCAATGGTTTTCGGTGAAATGTATCGATATAAAGAAGAATGGAAGTTTAGAGCACTTGGAGAGCCTCACCAAACGGACAACTTTGTTGATTTGCTAAAGCAATATTTAGCCTAATTTACTTAGGTTTGACTACAAAAAAAATTTCGAAAAATGAATAAATTCAAGCATTATTCTTTTGATCTTTGGTTGACTCTAATAAAATCTAACCCTGCTTTTAAAATAGAAAGGGCAAAATTTTTTCACAAGAATTTAAACACGAAAAAAAAAAGCATAGAGGTTGTTAGTTCAATTTTTAGACAAGTTGATTTGATGTGTAATTCAATAAATGAAAAAACTGGAAAAAATATTGATTCAGATGAAATGTACTTGATGGTTATTAGTTTGATAAATGACTTTGAAAAACCATTTATTGACATAAGTCTAGATTGGCTTTATGAAGAAATGGAATTATTAGTTTTTAGTTATATGCCACATATTTATTCCAATGATACGCTTGATGTATTAAATAAACTAAAGCAACAGAATAACACCACCTTTAATATTTCTAGTAATACTGCTTTCATAAAAGGCAAAACAATTCGTACTATTTTATCAGAGTTGTCATTGTTACCTTTTTTTGATTTTCATATATACTCGGACGAAATAAACTTGTCTAAGCCCGATAAACGCTTTTTTGAAATAATGTTAAGTTCTGTAAGGAATATTGCTTGTAACAAAGATATTTTGCTAAATGAAATTATTCATGTAGGTGATAACCCTATCGCAGATATTGCAGGAGCATTGTCAGTAGGAATAAAAACTATTCAAATAAATTCAAATAATACAACTATTTTAGATCTATTAAAATAATAAATAATGCAGCAAACATTTTCATTATATAAAATTAATGACGCAACATTTTTTGATTTTTGCCCAACAGATTACAGTAGATTTAAATTTGGTGATGGGATTGTAGCTGAAAAATTTGGGACTGAATTAGCTAGTAAATTTATCGAACAATATTTGGAGGCAAATCCAATTAAAAATCAAATAGTAGTAATTTCAAGTCCTTACTCTTTTATACCAACAGCAACTTTTACACTTAAAGAATATTTTGTATTCACCCTAAATCAATGGTTAGCGAACAACAATTATAATGTAGTTCAAACTTCAAAAATACATAGAACTATTACATACAAAGAAGATTATGGGGAATTAGATGCAGAACAAAGAATGAACTTGATTGGAAACGACTACTTCCACATTGACAAAGGCTTTTTAAAAGGCAAAACACTTCTTTTTATTGACGATATTAAAATTACAGGAAGCCATGAAAAAATGATAAAACAGATGATTTTAGAGCATGGTTTAAAAAATGACATTCATTTTCTATATTTTGCAGAATTAAAAAATAAAAACATTCACCCCAATATAGAAAATTATCTTAATTATTTTGCAGTCAAATCAATATTTGATTTAACAGAAATAATTAATTTTAAACGATTTAAAATTAACACACGTATAGTAAAATATATTTTAATAAGTGATTTTATGTCATTTAAAATGTTTTTACAAAATCAAAACACAGACTTTATTTCTCAATTATACAATATGGCACTAGGTAACAATTACCACACAATCAAGGAATATCAAGAAAATTTGAATTACATCAAATATTTTTATTATTAATACATTTAAAAGTAAATACCATGGCAATTAACCTTCAAAAAGGACAGAGAGAAACAATTAAAGCACCAAAGTTCACAATTGGACTTGGTTGGGATACAAACACTTCCGCTTCTGGTGCTACATTTGATTTAGATGCTTCAATCTTTATACTTGGTGAAAATAAAAAATTATTATCAGATGATCATCTCGTATTTTACAATAATCTGAAATCACCAAATAATGCAGTGGAGCATACTGGGGATAACAGAGATGGTGACGGTGACGGTGATGATGAACAGATAACAGTTGATTTGTCCAAAATTGATGCTGCAGCTTCTGAACTATCTATTATTGTTACGATTGAAGAAGCTTTAGTAAGAAAACAAAATTTTGGGCAGGTAAGAAATGCATTTGTTAGGATTTTTATTACTGAGACTGAAGAGGAAATCATAAAGTATGAGCTTGATGAAGACTTTTCTATTGAAACAGCTGTAGAATTTGGTAGGATTTACAAAAGAAATAATGAATGGAAATTTGAAGCAGTTGGAATAGGTATGAAAGGAGGACTGCAAGATTATTTAGATAGATATTATTAAATATTCATAAATACATTATTATGGCTATAAATTTAACAAAAGGTCAAAAAATAGACCTGAGAAAGGAAACGGGAGAATCCTTAACTAACTTTTGTGTTGGAGTAAATTGGGGTGCAATTGAAAAAATCAAAAAAGGTTTGTTTGGTTTTGGAAATAAAAAAGTTTTGGAAGTTGTTGATTTAGATCTAAGTTGTTTAATGATTAATACTTCTGCTGAGTTAGAAGATTATATTTATTCGCCGGAATACAATGGATTTTTAAGTAAAAATAAACTTCCTTTAGGTAAGTTGACATCATCAGATGGGGCATTAAGACACAGTGGTGATGATAGAAAAGGAGATTTTGGAGGTGATGATGGTTTAGATAATGAAGTAATAACAGTTGATTTAACTAAAATATCAAGTTCAATAGAAAAAATATTCTTCTTCATTAATATATACCTAGAACCAGGTCAAACACATGATTTTTCTAAAATTCCTTATGCCAAAATAAGGATGTATGAAGGGACTTCAATAAAAGTACAAAAAGTGCATTCGCAATTTGATATTGTGACAGATTCTACCTTTACTAATAAAAGTGCTCTAATACTTGGGAAGCTATATAAAAAAAATGGCACGTGGAAATTTGATGCAATTGGTGAACCAACAGAGGATAAAATTTTCATTCAAACAATTTATACTATTCTTGATTCTTACGCAAAATAAAATATACTATAATGAGACGATTACCAGTTTACCTGTTATTAGACACATCGGGTTCAATGAGTGGAGAGCCTATTGAAGCTGTAAAAAATGGCGTACAAATTATGATAAGTTCATTACGCCAGAACCCTCAAGCTATTGAGACTGCCTACCTTAGCGTTATTACTTTTGATAATTCAGCCCGTCAGATTATACCTCTTACAGATTTATCTTCATTCCAAATGTTAGATATTCAAGCAACTGGCACAACAGCGCTCGGAGATGCATTGAAAGTTGTAAGCAATTGTATTGATAATGAGGTAGCCAAAACAACACATGAAACTAAAGGAGATTGGAAGCCATTAGTATTTATTATGACAGATGGTGTACCAACAGATAACTGGCAAAGTGGTCTCAATGAGTTTAAAAAAAGGAAGGTTGCTTTTACAATTGCTTGTGCAGCTGGTGATGGGGCCGATACAAATTTATTAAAACAAATTACTGATAATGTAGTAAGCCTTGATACTGCCGACAGCCAGAGTATTTCTAAGTTTTTTGCCTGGGTATCTGCTTCAATTGGAGTATCATCTTCAAAGGTTGAAGAAAGCGGAAAAGAAGTTGCCGGTTTAAATGAATTACCACCACCTCCTGCGGAGCTTAATATTGTAGTTTAATGAGACGTTTACCAGTATACTTTTTACTTGACACCTCTGGTTCGATGAATGGAGAACCAATCCAGGCCTTAAATAATGCTATGAGGGGCATGATTAATACTTTGCGTTCTGATCCACAGGCAATTGATTCTCTGTGGATTAGTATAATCACTTTTGATAGAGAGATAAAGGAAGTTGTTCCTTTGACCGATTTGTCATCTTTTCAGCTACCGGAGATTGAATGCCCACAAAGTGGACCTACTAATACTGGAAAAGCATTAGAAACTTTGTACGAAAAAGTAAAAAAAGAGATTCGCAAAGGTACGCCTGAACAAAAAGGTGATTGGAGACCCCTACTTTTTATTTTTACAGATGGAAAACCCTCCGATCCGATGCTTTACTCAGAGATGATACCAAAGGTCAAATCATTAAACTTTGCTTCAATTGTTGGTTGCGCAGCGGGTAAATTGGCAGATAATTCAAAGTTAAAAGAACTTGCTGATGCCGTTGTTCACCTGGATACTGCAGATAGTACAACCTTAAAACAATTTTTCAAATGGGTATCAGATACGATTGAACAAGGTAATAAAAGCATGGGAACAACAGATACTGTTGTTTTGCCACCGCCTCCTTCTGATGTACATTTAGTAATTTGATAAAGAATGAAAATTGAATTGCATTTTGGAGATATAACAGAATATGCCGCAGACTGTATCGTAAATGCAGCCAAGCCATCATTGTTGGGAGGAGGAGGTGTTGATGGGGCAATACATAAAAAAGCAGGTATAGAGCTTTTTGAGTTTTGTAAAACTTTAAAAAAATGTAAGGTTGGTGAGGCTGTTTTATCTCCTGGTTTCAATTTGCCTTCTAAATATATTATACATACCGTAGGTCCGAGGTATTTGTTTAAGACTAATGAAGAGGAAAATTTACTTCAAAATTGCTATAAAAACAGTCTTGAAATTGCCAAAAGAGAAAAATTTAGGGTTTTAGTTTTTTCAAATATTTCTACAGGGGCTTTTGGCTTTCCTAAAGAACTTGCAGCAAAAATTTCCTTTGATTTATGTACTGATTTTTTATCAAAAAATGAGTTCCCAGAGAAGGTTGTGTTTTGTTGCTACGACTTTGATAATCTTGATAACTACGTTAAAATAATTAAAGATAAATCATGAGAAGACTGCCAATTTATTTTCTTATAGATATTTCCGAATCTATGGTTGGTGAGCCAATCCAGCAAGTGGAAGAAGGCTTAGCCACTATTATACAAACATTAAAGTCAGATCCAAATGCAATGGAAACGGTTTGGATATCAATTTTAGTTTTTGCTGGACAAGCAAGAACAATAGTTCCTCTTCAGGAAATTATAAGTTTTTATCCTCCAAAATTTCCGATTGGTAGTGGAACCTCACTAAGTAAGGGGCTAGGCCATCTTATGTTTGAATTAAGAAAAAATATTGTAAAAACCACTGCTGATCGGAAAGGTGACTGGAAACCAATTGTTTTTCTTTTTACCGATGGAGTGCCCACTGATGATTCAAAAAATGCAATTTTGGAATGGAAACAAAACTGGCAAAGTTCTTCAAATTTAGTGGCTATCTCTTTTGGGGATGAAACAAATACTAGCTTACTGTCGGAATTGACCGAAAATGTACTACATTTTAAAAATACCGATGCAGCATCATATAAACAGTTTTTTAAGTGGATCTCAGATTCTATTAAGACAAGCAGCGTTAGTGTTGAAAATAATTCACATGGTTTCGAACTAGCTAAATTAGATGGTGAAACCGTTTCAAAAATAGATTTATCCAAATCATCAAAATCGAATGAAACTGTTGATGATAATTTTGTAGTGCTTTCTGCAAAATGTCAGAATACAAAGAGATATTATTTGATGAAATACAAAAAAAATATTTCAAAAAAACACTTTGGCGGGCTAGATTTAAGTACTCGAGCCTATAAATTAGTAGGTGCCTATCAGGTTGACCACTCGTATTTGGAACTTTCTGATAATACGAATAAGGAATTCAAAATTAATACAGATGAACTTATTGGGGCGCCTACCTGCCCATGCTGTGGAAATCAATTTGCATTTGCAGTCTGTACATGTAATAAAATTCACTGCATAGGAGACGAAGAAATCAGTACCTGCCCATGGTGTGGCAATAAAGGTAGCTATGGATCAGGTGATGGTGGTTTCGATATAAATAGAACACAGGGTTAATATGGCAGACACTAAAATATATATACAAAATTTATTTCAGAAAAGAGGAGTCGTTCTTACGCCTGAAAAACAAAAATTATTTGATGATTTTGTGTCATCTGAAGATAACGATGCTGCAGTAAAACTGATAGTTGAAACACAAAATAAAATTATGGAAAAATGGAAAATAATGGACAGAGTGTCCAGTATTTTGTCTCAACAAATTATCATCCCCAATGCCACTGTTGGAAAAAAATACGAGGCAAAAATTGACTTTGAAAGTTTGAAAATTACTGACATTGTATTTGAAAAATTTATTGGACTTGAAGAAGTTGGGTTAAATTTTAATAAGGTTAATGATGCAATAGAAGGAATTCCAAATCAAAGTGGTGATTTAAAAATTATTTTTCAATTTAACATCATTGGTGAATTGGAAGGGTCTGTTCCACATGAAAAGATTATCACAATTGTTGTGAATCCAGATCCTAAATCATTGTGGAAGGACATCCCGAGTGATACTGAAGATAAATTTTGGAAAGAAGATGATATTTCAAAAACAGAAAAACTTGGAAACAGAAATATTGTGGTTGCTTCTAAAAGGGGGCGTTCCCATGAGAATGTTGGTTCATTTAGAGAAGATGACTTTGCATATAAACATTATGAGAATTCCGGATGGTCATTGATTGCAGTTTCTGATGGAGCTGGCAGTTATTCTTTGTCTAGAAAAGGATCGCAACTTGCCTGTAATTCTTTAATTGAATATTTTGATAATTTAAATCCTATAATCAATGATGATTTTGAATTAAAATTATCTGAATATAATCTTTCTCAGGATGAAAAACAATTTGAAGAGATAGAGATTTTATCAAAGCATTTTCTATACAAAGCAGTAGTCTTTGTTCATAATAAGCTAAGGGAAAATGCTGAAGACATTTATAAGGAACACCCTGAACTCTTCAATAATCCTAAAGCAAAATCGATTCTTGATTACTTCCACTCAACTTTAATTTTTGCTCTTTTTAAAAAATATGATTTTGGTTATGTCATCATGACATTTGGAGTTGGAGATTGTCCTATTGGGCTTATGAACAAGGATAAAACTGAAACGACTCTACTCAATTGGCTAGATGTTGGAGAATTTGGAGGTGGTACTAGGTTTATAACGCAGCCTGATATTTTTCATTCTACGGAAAGACCTATGGCTTCGAGGTTTAATTTAAAGATAGTACCCGATTTTTCATATCTCTTTTTAATGTCAGATGGAATTTATGATCCCAAATTTGTTGTAGAGGCTAATTTAGAAAAAAATGAAAAATGGATTGAATTTTTGAAGGACCTAGAAGGTGATAATGATGATAAAATAAATGTAGAATTTGATTCTGAGAATACTGAAATTGCTAATCAGCTGTCATTATGGATGGATTTTTGGAGCCCGGGAAATCACGATGATAGAACCTTGGCAATAGTTTTTTAAAAAATATTTATGAGTATAAAAACAGTCACATCGATTATAAATGCAGGTAAAACCTATCAATATGTTGATAACGGAGAACCCATGCGAGGGGGTATGAAAGACGTATATTTTAGTCCCGATAAATCTTATGTAGTTGCCTTTTACAGGGACCCTCAGGACTTTAATTCTAAGGAAAGACTTAGGAGAATTGTTAGTCAATATTATGAAAGCTTTTTCTTAAGAGATACTGTTAGCGGAAATTTTTATAAAAATTTATATAGTTGGCCAACAGATGTAGTTGAATTAAACAAACAATTAGGGATTGTTGTGCCATGTTATAACAGAAACTTTTTTTTTAGTAAGGGATATGCCAGCAACGATCTCTTAAAAGGTAAGGAGAAAAACGGAAAATGGTTTGCAAGTGCTAAATTTAGAGCTGGACAGTCTAAATCAAAGCTCGATGAAAGTGAATTAGGAAATTGGTTAAGTTATTTTCAGGTCTGTGTAAACATTGCCCGTGGAGTAAAGAGGCTACATTCAGCCGGCCTTGCACACTCTGACCTATCTTATAATAATGTATTAATCGACCCAGTAACTAAAACCGCTGCTATTATTGATATAGATGGGCTGGTTGTTCCCGGATTGTTTGCCCCTGATGTAATTGGAACAGCAGATTTTATAGCACCAGAAGTGCTTTCTACTAAGCATCTTAGCAAAACAGACCCAAACAGGAAGTTGCCAAATCAAAAAACTGATTTACATGCTTTGGCTGTTTTAATCTATATGTATCTTTTGTACAGACACCCATTGAGAGGTGGTAATTATTTTGGGCCTATAGAAACAGAAAAAGAAGAGGATTTACTTATGGGTGAAAAAGCCTTATTCATAGAGCACCCAACAGATCATAGCAACAAAAATTTTAAAAGGGAATATGGAGATACCCTCCAAAAGTTTTTACCTTGGACTGACTTAAAAAAAATCCCTTACACTGTTACAGGACCATATTTAAAAGAGTTGTTTGACCTGGCTTTCATAAAAGGTTTGCATAACCCAATTGAAAGACCAACAGCTGATGCATGGGAACAGGCATTGATTAAGACAAATGACTTAAAACTTCAATGCAGTAATGCAAGATGCGATCAAAAATGGTTCATTTATAATAATACCAAAAACACATCCTGCCCATTTTGTGATACCAAATACAATCACTCAATACCGGTTCTTGATTTTTATTATCAGTTCAAACCCGATGTTTGGAAGCCTGAAAATCAAAGATTAGTTATTTATAATAATGCTACATTGCATCAATGGCATGCTAATCGAAATATAATACGAAATGAACGTTTAACCAATGATCAAATAGTTAGAGTAGGTTATTTTTCTTTTTACAATGGAAAATGGCTTTTTGTAAATGAAAAACTAAACTCATTAAAAGATTTAACCGATGGAATAGATATTCCTATCGGGAAATCAGTAGAATTAAGTGAAGGAAAAAAACTATTGCTTTCTAGAGAAGAAGGTGGAAAAGTAGTTATTGTCTCAATTGCTAATATTTAACTTTTTAATATATTTATTTTATGGAATTTTTACACTACTTACTTGGAGATGACTTATCTTCTGCTGGTTTCATTATATTAAACTTGATTATAATTGAGAGTTTGTTATCAGTTGACAACGCGGCTGTATTAGCAACTATGGTAATGGATTTACCTGAAAAGCAAAGACAGCGTGCGTTGAAATATGGTATTATTGGTGCTTATGTCTTTAGAGGCCTAGCTTTGCTTTTTGCAGCTTGGCTTATAAAAATCTGGTGGCTTAAAGTTGTAGGGGGGGCTTATTTATTATATTTATGTATTAGCTACTTTATAACCAAAGCAACACCTGATGAAAAAGATGACACTTTGAACAAGAAAGAAAGTTTTATTTACAAATATACAATTGGTCTTATGGGGCCATTTTGGGCTACAGTTGCCATGGTTGAAGTTATGGATATGGCCTTTTCAATAGATAATGTATTTGCTGCAGTCGCATTTACGGACAACCTATTTTTAATTTGCACAGGTGTTTTTATTGGTATACTTGCAATGCGTTTTGTGGCTCAAGGTTTTGTAAAACTAATGGAAAAATATCCATTCTTAGAAACAGCCGCGTTTATTGTGATTGGAATACTTGGAATTAAATTAGTTTTAGCGTTGTACACACATTTTTATAAGGCAACACATCAATTGGCTCAATTACTTGAAAGTGAGCATTTTGATCTATTTGTTTCAATAGGAACTGTACTAGTGTTTTTTATTCCAATTCTTACTTCTGTACTTTTGGGTTATCCAAGAAGTAAGCCAAAAAATGAAGAAGTACATTGATTTATTTTAGCCAAAATCTTTTAAAGCATAACTATTGTATTAAACTACTATGAAAAACATTTTATTAATTTTGATTTTTTGCACTGTAAACATTGTTGCTTATGCACAGGCAAGATTGACCATTGAAAACAATTCCATGCGGTCAATGACTGTTAAAATTATGAAGGGGTATGGTGACGGCGACCTGCATGAAACAGTAGAAATAGCTGCAAATCAAAGTGAAACAGTATATTTCTCACAAACAGGATATTATTTTACCAAAACTAAAGCTATTCTATATGGCAAGGACCCTGTTTATCAGAAAGGCGAACCGTTTCATGTAGTAAATGATGATACCGGATATTCTGTTATGACATTAACATTCACTATAACAGAAACAACAATACCTAAAGTAACAGGGGGGAAACAAATTTCAAGAACAGAATTTGAGAAGAATTGATGTTTTCTATACACAAGTTATTTTGCTTAATGATATGATATTCAATAAAATATCGGATTTTTATACATCGTTTAGAAATGAAATTAAGATACAATTTCTTTTTTATTTTAATAAAATTCTCAAGAGAGACCTTGATCTTAAGTTTATATCCTTAAATGACGTTATAATTACAAAAGGGACGGAAATAGGTATTTATTGGGAGGTTAGAGGATGTCATAAAATAATTATTGAAAACAAAGTTACAATTCCTGGAAATTCAAATGGGTTCAATTTCATTCACGACGGAACGTACGATTCAATTTTTATCACATTCTATGGTATCAATAGAATTGAATCTAAAACTGTGCCTTTAAAGAGTAATTGTATAAATTTACTTAACAGATTTGAACATGATATTTGTATTGATAGTATAACATACATACCACTTAACAAGCAAAATTATTATAATAATATACCTAATGACTGGAAATTAGTTTATAAAATAAACCAATTTAAACCA
>JBIKQC010000466.1:0-3976 GCA_044349855.1 Saprospira sp. | reverse complement strand
GTTCGCGTTCCAAATCCATATCATCCAAAGCCTGACTCTGCATATCGCGGGCAGAAATTGTATCGGTCATTTCCAACATACGGTCGGCCAGAGTACTTTTACCGTGGTCAATGTGAGCGATAATACAAAAGTTGCGAAAATTTTCCATTTATAAGAGAAAATATAAGTTGTAATAGTAAAAAGCGATTGCCTGCAAAATGGCGGACACGCTCAAAAAACGTACAAAAATAGTGTTTTTGACGGATTTTTTCTTTGAACTGCCTTATTTTTTAAATGTCGTAAATTTAGCTGGTTTGGAAAAAATTAGTTTCCAGCCATTTCAGCAAAAAGAGCAATAAAATAATGCCTGTTCCGATAATAAGAAAAAGCGGAACTCTGCCCAATCCGGGATTGAGTTGTTTCAGCAGGGATTGCAGCTCTTTACTGAGTTCATTGCTCAAATTCAGCTTCAATACCTGTTTTATTAGCACTATAGCTCCCTCTCTTCTTCCGCCCTGTATGGTAATATTTTCAGCAAGCTGTCTCACTGTAAGACCGATAGAGTCGCGCAATTCGTTAAAATAAGCAGGGAGTACATTGTAACTTTCAATGACCTTATCGGGCAACTGCAGCGCCAATTCCCTTTCAGACATGACAAAAAGCCTGGGATCTTCCTTCAGCTTTTCCAAATCCTTGAGGCTGTCGTTCAGATAAAAGGCCGTATCGTAAAAATACAAATTTTCATTTGCCTCAGAAAGCGGAAGATTTTGATTTACCAATAATGCAATCGTCTCACTGTCCTGCACTTTCAGCGCTTGTATCAGCGCCTCGCTGTATTGATAAGCAAAGTAAGGTGCAATAAATTCCATCATTCCCGAATCTTCAATATGCTCGGAATTATTTTGAAAATAGCCAAGATGACCATACTCCAAAAAATTTAAAAGCTCCGTTTTTTTAAGCAGTTCAAGATGAAAAGTCTCCAATTTTGGATCCTGTAATTCATGCAGACAACGTTTAAGTTCCTCGAGTTTTAATCTTGTCCCATTATAGGTCACCGTTTCCTGCAAACCGAAAGCGGCGTATTCTTTATCGATCCGCTGCTCCAATACAGATATAGCTGCTTTGTCAGTCGCTGCTGATGATATATTGAAAAGGCGAAATGGGTTATGGTACTGCATTATAAATATTAGTTTATAAAAAAACGTCTCATCTTACATTAAGTTGCAAAAATAAGAAAATCCCTCTTGCCTTTCTTCACAACAGGGATTTTTAGTTATTTTATTTTTATTAAGACCTATGGCAGTTAAAAGAAAATTTGATACTGCAATAAAATGGTATTCATTCTATTTCCTGACTTAATTTCATTGTTAGAGCTGTAATAAGTAGGTCGGTTTTGCCAATCGAGCGAGACTTTTGCTTTATGGTCATTAATAAAATAGTTAATACCTGCATTGTAAATATTGGTCCAAAGGCCATTCATATAATTGTATTTTGAAAAGATTGCCGATAGATAGGGCATTATTCTTCCCTTACCTTTCAGCAGCGTATTGGGCAGAACATAGCCAAACTGAGTATAAATGGTGTGTCCGCTGCCGAACATGGGGTATGCATTTCCATAAATTGCCCCTTGCCCTATAATTCCGCCGTTTGTGGCATTTAACGTTGTTCCATTTGCCGGATTCATAACTCCGTTGTATCGCAGATAATTGCTGCCATAGTTCAAATTAAAATACCCAAGATAAGCAGAAATAGCTGATTTTGTCTCCTTATTGATCGGCATATCCAGATAACTTTCCACAGCAAAATGCTTCATATCCTGATAAATCGTATCAGCTGCATTTCCGGTTTTCCACATGGCATTATTTTGAAAAATGCCGCCAATAGCTACATTCAATACCTTTTTAGTGCCCAGATAAGTGCCGGTCATATAGGGCGTGGCATGTGTTTCATGATCAAAAAACTGATAGATCAATAGACCCTGTCCCTGTAAACTATGCCCCCTTTGTGCAAAACTAGCCACAGGGGCAATAGCCGCGGCGGCTGCTCCTGAAGAAGTTATCGGGAATGGGTCGGAAAGCACCAAGCGATAGTCAATTTTCCAAATTTGTCCTCTTGCGTAAACACTTAGTTTTCTGCTGAACTCATCAGTTTGATCTACTGTCGATTGGGCAAAAACAGGTACGTCCATTGTCATAATAGTAGTGACACTTGGCTGAGAAAAACGCGACAATCCATTGGCGATTGTCAATCCGCCACCAATTTTTAATTCATTTTTTTTAGTGAATTTATATTCACAGACTGCATCATGAAAGAATGCAGCTAATTTTCTGTTGCCCCCATTGGCATTGAAAAGAGCATTGAAATTGTTCTGACCGAATTGAAAATACAGAAAAACCCTGTCAGTTATCTGTGCCAGAAGCTGTAAACGGGTACGGCGTAAACCTATGTCAAAGGTATATTCTTTAGCACTATTTTGAACAAGTGTTCCAGGATTACTTTGATTAAACCGCAACCAGGTCTGATTCATTATAATCGCCTGAATATAGGTTGTGCCGGAATCGTTGAGATTGAATTTGAGCGCATTCTTTGTTTGCTGTCCAAACAGCATTGTACTATTGATCAGCAGGAATACTGCTAAAATGATATTTTTCATAAAGACTTGTTATTTTGGTTAGAATCTGAAATTCGGATTTAAAAAAATAACCTTACTAACAACAGTCTATTATATAAGAAAACTGAAATACAAAAGGAAGAGGCCAAGTGAATTGCAATTCTTAATGATTTTATGAGTTTGTTTATTGAAACAGGGACCGTACCGATTTACAATAATAAAAGTACTAAAAAAAGAATAGCCTAAAAATTCTCTGTCTGTTCAATTATATTAAATGCTGCCGCTGTCTTGCTGAATCCGGCAAAAAAAAGCAAAAACTACAATATAATTCCTTGAAAAAGATGCATATAAATAAATACTAATTCATTTGTTCTACACTAAACTTTTTTTTAGCAATAACTTCATTTGCCAGGTCTAGAGCAAGTTTTAATTGTTCCTCAGTACTCAGCGCCGAATTATCAATGACAATAGCGTCATCTGCTTTGCGGAGTGGGCTGTCAGCTCTTGTGGAATCTATATGATCTCTTTCCAAAAGATTTTTTTGGACTTCTTCAAAGTTAAATTCGACAATCCCTTTAGTCTGTAGTTCCAACAATCTTCGATTGGTTCGTATATCAGCTGAAGCAGTCATAAAAAGCTTCAATTCGGCGTCCGGAAAAACAACTGTTCCAATATCTCTTCCGTCCATTACTATACCTTTCTGCTGACCCATATCTTTTTGGCAGGCAACCAAAAATCGGCGTACTGCTGAAATTGTACTGACCGGGCTTACAAAATTAGATATGCGCATTTCGCGAATTTCATTTTCGACATCTTTGTTATTGAGGAAAGTATGGTTCTGCCCATCAATATTTTTGAATAAAATACTAATGTTTTTTAATGCAATTGCCACATCATCGGAACTTTTAATATCAATGTTATTTTCCAAAAAATATAGGGTTACTGCCCTATACATTGCTCCGGAATCGATGTAAATATAACCCAGTGATTTGGCAAGAGCTTTTGCTAAAGTGCTTTTCCCACAGGCGGCATAACCGTCTACAGCTATAATAATTTTATTAAATTGATCCATAAGTGCTGTTTGATGCAAATTTAGCAAAAAAAGCTGAATACATTAAAATGGCCTGCTAAAATCTCATTTTTATTACCCCGATTTCTGTAATTTCAGCGTATAAAAACACATTATTTTTTTAGGCGGTCAAGAATCAACTCCCATAAATTTTCGTAAGGAATGATTTCCAATTCATTGAGCAATCCCCGGTATTTAAAAGGTTGTTCTTTCAATTTGTCAAGATATTTCTGATAAACACCAATTTCCTGAAATTCAAAATTTACTTTGGCTAACTGATGAAGCAGTTTAATGAATTGAATTGTTCTATTATCTTC
>JBIKQC010000054.1:0-14261 GCA_044349855.1 Saprospira sp. | reverse complement strand
AAGGACTATTACCTTGACGAGGTATTATCAGATATTCTTGGAGAAGGCGACTCGGCACTTATTTACAAAAAACTGGTTAAAGACCGTGAAATTTTTTCCGAGGCTGATGTTTATATCACCGGAACATTGGATACAGGTCTTTTTGTTTTGGAAGGAAAACTGAATGACGGAAAAAGCTTTGAAGAGGCGGAAGCTGCACTTTGGGACCTACTGAAACAGCTTCAGGATCATCCGCTTTCGGAAAATGAACTTACCCGACTGCAAAACAGAATTGAGCACAATTTGGAATTTGCAGAAGTGACTGCTTTTCACAAAGCTGTAAATCTTGGATATTATGAACTGCTTGGAGATGCGGCACTTATTAATGAAGAAGGCCCCCGATACCGGGAAATAACTGTAGAAGACCTGCACGAAAGGGCAAAAAATCTCTTTCTTCCTGAAAAAGTATCTATTATTCACTATATTCCAAAGTAACTAATAGTTAAATATTTCTAATTAATTCAAAGATACGTCATTATTAATAGTCTGTTGTCAAGGTTAATTTGTATTTTTGCAACGTGATGAAACTATTCTTATCAAATTTTTACAAAAGCTATTTTTTGTTTTTGTTGGAAGTATATTTAAGTAACTTTAAACTATATCATTATGAATCCACTATTTTTATTTTTAGGCATGGCAGGTGGAATGGAGTGGGTATTAATTTTCTTTGCCGTATTACTTCTTTTTGGCGGTAAAAAAATTCCTGAACTTATGCGTGGCCTCGGCCGTGGAATTCGTGAATTTAACGATGCACGTACTAATGTTTCCAGTCAATTAGAAGAAGGAATAAAAGATAATAAAGACAAGGAAAAGAAGGAATTGGAAAAATCCAACTAATCTTCTCTTCATTTATCGCTAAGCGGCTACTGCAATCTAAGGCAGTAGCCGCTTTTTTACTTTAACATTTTGTTTTATATTTGACTATCAATTATTTGCATAATAATTTCTCTCTGAATCTGCTAAAAAGGTAAGCGCATGGAAGAAAGTTATAATTTTTTTATAACTTTACGGCGAGACCAAAACTGAAGTTGTATTTTAGTTCCAATTGCGGGCCCGATTTTATGAGGCAGTATTCTTTTTCGACTAATGTATAAGAATTGTCGATTTCGAACAAAGCCCGACTAATTACCTAAGTCAGAAAGAGAACTTTATCATGAGGAAAACGACCTATCTACTGTTGATGCTGCTATGCATCACACCATTATTGAACATTACAGCTGTAACTGACAATAATGATACTGAAATCCCAACATTAAGTAAGGGTTCGGAAAAATTTGCTGACAGCTTAGTTATTCTGATGAGTAATCTGATGAATAACTTTCCACAGTACACCGACGAAGAATACCGTCAGCGTCTACAGGAACTTTCCGGGCAAATCGATTATCGGCTCGACCCGCTTGTGAAAGAACGCATACTTATAAGAACAGAAACTTACAGGGCTTCAACTGAAAATTTATTGGGCAGAAGTGATATTTATTTTCCTATTTTTGAGGAGCATTTGGCAAAATACAATATTCCTCACCACCTGAAATATCTTTCAATAATTGAGTCTCACCTCAACCCTGTGGCTAAATCTGTAGCCAGCGCAGTCGGATTATGGCAGTTTATACCAAGTTCCGGTAAGATGTTCGGCTTGGAAATCAACAACTATGTTGATGAGCGAAGTGATACCTATAAAGCATCTGAAGCTGCGGCAAAATTATTGAATGTACTTTTTGTAAAATATAACGATTGGGCATTGGCCATGGCTGCATACAATTGCGGTGCCGGTCGTGTCGACAATGCAATTAGAGCAGCTAAAAGCAATGACTATTGGGTTGTGCGCAACTACCTCCCAAAAGAAACACAGAAATATGTTCCTTTCTTTATGGCAATGGTTTATGTAGGCGAATTTTACGAATCACATGACCTTATTCCTTCCAAAGTGCCGCAGGATCTGGTTCTGACTGATACAATTCACATGACCGGTGGTATTTCCATGTTTGATTTGGCTAAAGATCTTGAACTGAGCATAGATACACTCAAGTTTTTGAACCCTTCTTATCGCCGCAATTACATTCCGCAAAGCCCAAATGGTCAAATTATTGTGCTTCCGGCCCGAATTGTATCACAAATGCGCGGCTATCAGACAGCACTGAACAGAGCACACAGTATTCAGAAAAACAATCCTATCCGTGCCGTTCGCCGTATCAATAATGAAAAAGACCTGCAGTGGCTTTGCAAAGCACACCGTTGCAGTATCGAGGATTTATTGTATTGGAATGAATTGCCAGCTGATTATACAGCCCAGGAAGGAGATTTGATAGTGCTAAGAAAACACACTATTGCCTCCAATCCGATAGTGGCCAGAAAACGATCTACTATTGAAATAATCTCCATCCCTTCTTTTAAAGTAATGGGTATTGATGCTGCCAACAATAAAGAAAATACCACTTCAGTCTATATGAAACCGGGCAAATTCAATGACGGAATCGCACAGACACCGGGTATGGAACAAACGGTAAAGGCAAGCGGCAGATATAGAATTCAATCCAATGACCCTGCTGTAACAAAAGAAGCCGGCAGTGTTTTTGTGCCTAAAGCAGGTTCATACGAATCCACAAATGTTCAACCTGTTTCTGCCACCGCAGGTCAGGGCCTTTTACCAAAAAAGGAGGCCACTGCTGTTAAACCTGTCCGCATCGAAGATATAGGTTATCCGATTGAATCCTCCTATACTGACACAAAGGCGGAAAAAGCTTCCTACAACCTTGAAGAAAATGTATCTGTACCGGTAGGCAATTCTCTGATACCGACAGATATGCAGAAAAAAATCCAACCTGTTGCTGCTGAAAAAACAGCCCCTGTTACAACAGAAACCGAAACAGCTTTAGATCGCAGCCGTGCACGCAACATCCGCGGCGGAAGCGAAACACCAAATAGATAATTGAACAACACTAAGTTTTGAATAAAAATAGGCTATGTCCGTCATTGGGCATAGCCTATTTTTTTGGGGGCATAAAAATGTTGCGCTTCTCTGAAGCATGTTCAAATGTTTGCACCTACGTGCAAAGTATGCTGCGCCTCTGGAGGCTAACTGCAATCATAATATCCAAACAGTTTGTCTCGACCTAAAAACAAAATCTGTACAACTTGCTTCAGCAGGAGTTTGAAGCCAACCTTTCGCTTTGTTTTTTCTTTAAACTTTTATCTTTAAACTTTCACCTTACTTCGTAACCGGTTTCTTCTTTTTTGTATTAACCTCAGTTGCGTAGGAAAGAGGAATTTCTCTTGGCTTGCCGCCCGAGTTGTCTCCAAGGCAATAGAGATAGCCGTTGCGCGAAGCAATAAACAGTCTTCCGTTATCGCAATATGGCGTTGCTTCTGCACTGAAGCCCATAGTATCGAGCAAATTAAATTCCATTTTGTCGTTGAACTCAAACAGATAGAATTTTTCGTAGCAGGGCACTGCCATACGGTTACCTACAATAATAGGTGTGGCAATGGATGGGCCAGTTCTATATTTGAAATATACCTTCGGTGAATAGGCAACTGTTTTACCGTCGAATAATTTTACCTTTTTGGTAGTATCTATCTCATTCAGGTCAAAAACATAAGTATTTCCATCAATTGCTATAGTTGCGCCAATATGCGGCTGCCCTTTTTTGCGGGTAGCTTCATTTGTGGCTACAGTGCCGATGACTCCACCGTCCCAGGTCACGAAATGGCGATTTTCTGTCGGTAAAAACCAAACTGTTGCGTCTTCCGGTTTTTTGGAAGGGTCAAGTTTAAGAATGCCGCCCTGACCTTGAATAAATTGTTTCTCAATTGATATGAGCAGACATTTATCATCAGTCACAACGGGAGAGCCATCAATATCTGAACCTATGTAATATTCCCAATCCATTTTCTGCTCATCCATATTGTAACCCCAAACACGGCCGGAGCCGGAGGCAATATAAATATGATTTCCGATACGGGCCGGCGAAGCTTCACTTACCAGATTTCCACCATGCGCTCGGGCATCACTCGGGCGATATAAAGTGTCTTTGAATCTGTAGCAATGCGGCTGGAAAAGTCCATCGCGCATAGATCCTGCTCGGCGATCCGGATTAAATACAGCAAAAATCCCTGTCTCTAATGCCAAATATGCCGTATCTCTAATGATGAGTGCAGAACCGTCCACATCGCGACTATAACAGGCTGTTCGCGGACTGTTCATGCGCCAAAGTTCTTCACCCGTAAAATAGGAAACGCCACGATAGCAGTCAACAATCGGGCTTGCCATCATGCCGCCTGCACGTGTTCCCTGAAGGATAACGATGCGGTCTTTCAATGAATCGGCTTTGCTGTTGTACCAGATTGAGCCTGTGCCTTTTACCACATCATCGAAACGGTATTGCCAAATAACCTCCCCTGTTTCGTAGTCAATTTTCTTCAGTCGGTGATCGAAAGCACCCTGAATGATATATTTTTTGCCATTTTCCTTTACCATCAGCGGTTGACCGGTCCAACCTGCACCACTCCAATGTTTTCTAGTTGCACCTACCTGTGTTGGACCACCGCCCAACACCAGTTGCCAAATAACATCCAATTTGGATGGAAGGCTGTCACCATAATAATTGCGGCGTTCCGTATGCAGATAAGTCTGATTGATAATTTCAATTTCATAATCCACCCCGTTCTCATCTTTAAACTTTCCTTTGAGCGGATTAGGGCCTTTTACCTTTTTGATTTGACCCTCATTGTCAACTAAAACAGATTCAGAAGCTGAACTGTCTGAAAAACATGATGTGAAGAGCCCTCCGGCCAGAAATAGGAGGGACAGACTCAGAACTACTTTATTCTTGATTGAATTCATTTTATTTTTATCTGAAATGCTTTATAATTTGCTGCAAAGGTAATAATAACAATTCAAGATTTTATGAGTTTAACCAAATCTGCATAACCTAATAGCGAAAATGCTGACCTGATCCTACTGTGCTCTATTGTTTTTAATATGCAGACAGGCATTAATTTAACCAAGTCATTAATAATTATGTATCTTTGCAAAGCAAAAATCTGCCAATTTGAATTTCAAGCACCTATCTGTGGTTTTTTTCAACATTAAAGTCTGTTTGTCAAATTATTGCAATAATTATAAATTAACATTTTAATATAACCGGCATTTCGAAATGGATAACAATCAATACGAAAGAGCAGTAGAAGCTGTAGATTATTTACAGAACCGTTCAAATAATTTCACACCGAGATTCGGTATTATTTTGGGAACCGGCTTGGGGAAACTGGCCAACGAAATAGTAGTTCATTCGGAGATTCCTTATGAGGACATTCCTTATTTTCCAATTTCTACCGTTCAGGGACATGCAGGAAAACTGATTTTGGGCCATCTCCAGGGTGTTCCCGTTGTTGCCATGTCGGGCCGTTTTCATTATTATGAAGGTTATAATGCCCGTTACATTACTTTCCCGGTGAGGGTTATGAAGCTGTTGGGTATAGAAAGACTCTTAATATCAAGTGCAGTAGGCAGTGTAAACGGATCAATTGATAGCGGAGACATTGTAATTATACGCGACCACATTAATTTATTGCCTGAAAACCCATTGCGTGGTCCTAATGACAGCAGATTCGGAGTGCGTTTTCCGGATATGAAGGATGCTTATGATCAAAAACTAAATGCCCGCGTTTTGGCAATTGCCAAAGAACAGGGTACAAGAGCACATACAGGCGTTTATTTGGCACTGCAGGGTCCCAATTTGGAAACTCCGGCGGAGTATCGCTTTGCCAATATCATTGGTGCCGATGTAATCGGTATGTCAACTGTACCTGAGGTTATAGTGGCAAAACATGTGGAACTTCCGGTATTGGTTACAGCGGTTGTTTCCAACAAATGTTTTCCTATTGAAGAAATTCAGGAAACTACTTTGGAAGATGTCCTTCGTGTAGTAGCCGAAGCCGAGTCCAGACTGACAAAACTTATCAAAGCTGTCATTAATGAATTAAAATAGATAATATAATTTACAGCTTAAAGTACCATTAATAAAATTGACAACCATAATATAATGAACAGTTTACTTAGCAAATTAGCTGCAATTAAAGATAAATATCAATATATAGAGGAGCAGCTGTCCGACCCTTCCATTACTGGAAACATGGACAAGTTTATGAAAATAAACAAAGAGTATAAAAATTTGGCGCCAATTGCCAGAGCTCATGATGAATACAAACAGTTGTTGGATGGAATAGCAGAGTGCCGGGAAATCCTGGACAGTTCTGATGATCCCGACCTGCGCGAAATGGCTAAAGAAGAATTGGGTACCCTTTTGGGTCAACAGAATCCGATGGAGGATGATATTAAAAAATTGCTCATTCCAAAAGATCCTGAAGACGAAAAAGATGTGATCCTCGAGATTCGTTCCGGTACCGGTGGTGACGAGGCGGCCATTTTTGCCGGTGACCTTTATCGTATGTACGAACGTTATATCGATAAAATGGGCTGGAAACGCGAGCTAGTCACTGAAACAGAAAGTGAAGCGGGCGGTTATTCCAAAATCTTTTTGCAGGTAACAGGGGAAAACGTCTACGGAAGTTTAAAATACGAATCGGGCACTCACCGTGTGCAGCGCATTCCAAAAACTGAATCGCAGGGTCGTGTGCATACATCGGCTGCAACTGTGGCTGTTTTGCCTATTTTGGAACAGGAGGATGTACATATTAATCCAGCAGACTTGGAATGGGATACTTTCCGTGCAAGCGGTGCGGGCGGTCAGCACGTAAACAAGACGGAATCGGCGGTTCGTGTTACTCACAAACCATCGGGCGTGATTGTGGAATGTCAGGAGGGGCGTTCACAGCACAAAAATCGTGAAATTGCTCTGCAAAAACTATATGCCCGTCTCTACGAAATACAACAGGAACAGCATACCACAACTATGTCGGATTTACGCCGCAGTCTGGTCGTTTCAGGAGACCGTTCTGCTAAAATACGTACCTACAATTATCCACAAAATCGCGTGACCGATCACCGTATCAACTTTACAAAATATAACCTGGGAGAAGTAATGGAAGGCGATTTGAGCGAGTTCATCGAGGCTATCCAAACTACCTACAATGCAGAGAAACTGAGAGAGACGGAGGATGCCTAATTAATTTGAAAATTTGAGGATTTGACAACCGAACGGAGTGAGCTCTGCGCAGCGAATTTGAAAATGTTACGCAACTTTTAAAAACTTGAGGATTTCAGAACCGAACGGAGTGAGCTCTTTAATTTGAATATATTCAAACAACTAATGTAAAACAATGGAATCTAATAAAGTTATTGGCGCATTAATTGGCGTTGCAGTTGGAGATGCCGTTGGAGTACCATTTGAATTCAGTTCAAGGGATAAAATGAAAGATTATCCGGCAAAAGGTATGGTTGGACATGGTACACATAATCAACTAAAGGGAACTTGGTCAGATGACAGTTCTTTGACTTTTTGTTTAGCTGAAGCCTTAATTGATGGATATGATTTAAAAGACATATCTGAGAAATTCATTAAATGGAAAAATGAAGCTTATTGGACCGCAAGAGACAAGGTTTTTGATATAGGCATTACAACAGCAAAAGCCATTTCAAGATTAAGTCAGATCATCGAGAGCGATTCAAGTCAACTTAAGCTGCTCAAATATTCCGGAGATGAAATGGAAAATGGTAACGGATCTTTAATGAGAATTATCCCATTACTGTTTTTTATTAAGGGCCGTCCAATAAAAGAACAATTCGAAGTCGTTTGGGAAATATCAGCTTTAACTCATAGACATATTAGAGCAGCAATGAGCTGTATGATATACCTAAAGTTAGCGGAAAAGCTACTTGATGGTAAACATAAGGAAGTTGCCTATAATGATACAAGGGAAGAAATTTCAAAATTTTGGGAAGATATTCAATTTTCTGAGACAGAAAGAGAACATTTCAAAAAAATCATTCAAAATGATATAAGAAATACTTCATTAAATGAATTGAAATCAGGCGGCTATGTTATTGAAGTTTTGGAATCAAGTATTTGGTTTTTATTAAACAAAGAATCATATGAAGACACAATTTTATCCATAATAAACATTGGTCACGATACTGATACTTCTGCAGCAATCGCAGGTGGCCTGGCTGGAATTTATTATGGTTTTAAATCAATCCCTGAAAATTGGGTAGATTCACTTGCCAGATTAGATGACATTTTGGAACTTGGGCGAAAGCTAAATGATAAATATTGTGCCTAAATTATATAAAGAATGTTTGCACACAGCACCTACTATGAATCAACACTCGGTTGGCTCTGCATCTCAGGAAACGGTGGCAGCATTGGCGGAGTTGTTTTTCAAGACAGTGTACCTGTAAAACTTTTTAGCCAGATTCCGGATTATCTGAATTTTGCGGCTGAGCAGTTGGAGGAATATTTCTTAAAAGGTCGGGAACAGTTTGATTTGAAACTTGATATTCGCGGCACTGATTTCCAAAAATAGATTTGGCAATATCTCATCGGAATACCATATGGTCATACGGTCAGTTTTTCCCGAATTGCGGAGGACATTGGTGATAAAAAGGCTGTGAGAGCTGTTGGCAGAGCTGTTGGCGCCAATCCCCTTGGGATTATTATTCCCTGTCATCGTGTTATTGGTATTGATGGAGAGCTTACCGGATTCGCATGGGGAATTGAGCGAAAGCGCAAATTGTTGGAATTGGAAAAAGCCAGTCTTTACGGTACACAGCAAAGTCTATTTTAATCCTATAATCCCTTCCCTATGATTATTTTAAGATTAATGTTTGCAATAGTCGGGTTATGCGGACTTTTAATGTTGGGCTTTGCCGCATATTTTGTGTCCGATACTATTAATATGTACAGAAAGGGCATTCGGGAGAAAGGTGTAGTCACCTGGAGCCAGAAAAGCAGTTCCGGTTTTGGTCATAGTAAAAAGACTAAATATTATACCCGGTTTGATTTTAAAACAGCTGATGGTCAGTTGAAAAATTCAGAAGCGGAAACTTTCCAACTTTATGAATTAAAAAAAGAAGTTAACCTCTACTAATTGCCGGATAATCCTGAGAAAATAATGATCCCACAATGGTTTGGCAACTGATGGCTTTTAGTTTTGTTAACAATAATCGGACTTTTTCTTTTTTATCTGGGCTTTGCGCAGTTTTTTGTAAAAATGAAATGAATTTTTCAAACTGTGCTCAATCCTCAAATTTTCAAATTCTCAAATTATATAAGTGGCAACACCAAGAAGCGTAGCCTTTTACACACTGGGCTGCAAACTCAATTTTTCTGAAACCTCCAGTATTGGCCGTCTTTTTGAAGAGGCAGGCTATTCGGAAGTGGAATTTGACGCCGGAGCAGATGTTTATGTTATTAATACCTGTTCGGTCACCGACTTTGCCGACCGCAAATGCCGCAAAATAGTGCGCAGTGCGTTGCGTCATGCTCCGCATGCCTACGTTGTTGTTATCGGCTGTTATGCACAGTTGAAACCACAGGAAATTGCAGATATTCCAGGCGTTGACCTTGTTCTGGGCGCCTCTGAAAAATTCCGGGTTCTCGAGTATATCAATGAGCTGACCAAATCCCCCGAAAAAGGTATGGTCTATGCCGGCGACGTGAAGGAAGCGAGCAGCTTTGTAAATGCTTTTTCTTTTGGTGACCGCACCCGTTCCTTCCTGAAAGTACAGGATGGATGTGATTATAAATGTACCTTTTGTACAATTCCACAGGCACGAGGCAGCAGTCGCAGCAATACCGTAGAAAGTATTTTGGAGAATGCCCGCGAAATTGCCGGCATGGGTGTGAAAGAAATTGTCCTAACCGGTGTAAACATCGGCGATTTTGGCAATGGCACGGAAGTGATTGAAGGCGAAAAACCCAAGAAAGAAGCCCTGTTTATTGACCTGATCAGAGAACTGGACAAAACGGAAGGTATCGACCGTTTCCGGATTTCCTCTATAGAGCCCAATCTGCTCACGGAAGAAATTATAGAATTTGTGGCAAAGTCCGAACGCTTTGTGCCACATTTTCACGTCCCTTTACAATCGGGGAACAACAAGCAATTGCGTGAAATGCGCCGCAGATACAAGCGTGAACTTTATGCAGAACGAGTTGCCTGGATCAGAGAGCAGATGCCGCATGCCTGCATTGGCGTAGATGTAATTGTAGGATTTCCCGGTGAAACGGAAGAAGATTTTTTGGAAACCTACCGTTTTATAAACGATCTGGACATTTCCTATCTGCATGTTTTTACCTATTCAGAAAGGGCTAATACACCCGCTGCAGAGATGAGCGGCGTAGTTCCTGTGAATATCCGTCGGGACAGAAATGAGATGCTGCGCATACTTTCCGAGAAAAAACGCCGTCAGTTCTACGGACAGCATTTAGGTTCAATCCGTCCGGTGCTTTTCGAAGCAAAAAATCAGGAAGGTAAAATGTTTGGTTTTACAGATAACTACGTAAAAGTTGCCGTTAATTTTGACGAAAAACTGATTAATAGCATTGCAAAAGTAGTACTTTCAAATATTGATTATATTGAAGACGAACTGGTTGTGATCTCTGAATTGGTTTAATGCTGAATATCAATTGTTGTTTGTTCATGGTTCCGGTCCCTGTTAACGGTAAACTGTTTAAGACGTTCAGTCGAACGTCCCTACAGTTCCTCCTGATACCAGGCTCCTGATTTCTTTTCTCTTTTATCTTTCCTCTTCCTTATGTTTCACAAAGAAGGTTATAAAATCATACTCATAGGAACTGCCCTTTTTATTGGGCTTTCCGCAGCTACTTTGTTCCTTATACCGGAGTTGCTTTGGCTAAAAATTGTGCTGTTGTCTGTATGGGCATTTTTCTGGATAATTATTTTACAGTTTTTTCGCAACCCTGCGCGTCCTGTTCCTGTCATTAGTGACAATATAGTCTATGCCCCCGCTGATGGCAAGGTAGTGGTGATTGAAGAAACAACGGAAACGGAAATTTTAGGCCAGAAATACATTCAGATTTCAGTATTCATGTCGCCCTTGAATGTGCACGTAAACAGACACCCGGTGAGCGGAAAAATGATTTATTACCGTTATCATCCAGGTAAATTTCTAATGGCCTGGAATCCAAAAGCATCTACTGACAACGAAAGAACAACCGTGGTTTATGAATTGAATAACGGAAAAAAAATATTGGTCAGACAGGTGGCAGGATTTTTGGCAAGAAGAATCATCTGTTATGCCAAAGAAGGGCAAAATGCTGATCAGGGGGGTGAATTGGGCTTTATTCGCTTCGGATCGAGAGTGGATGTTTTTCTGCCGACTGATGCAAAAATTAAGGTTAAAATTGGCGATATAACCTCTGGCAATCAAACTGTTTTGGCAATATTGGATCAGCAATAAACTTTTTAAATATGTTAATGTTTAATTAATTTGCAAACAACTTAATTTAATTTGCCATTATTAATTGATATTTGTATAGTATTTGGTATTTGAATGATGTCGGGTACTTAAATCTTGGAAGATTATAATCTCTATAAAATTTTTAAACGTTTAAAAAATCAACAGCTATGAAACAATTTATTATGTTTTTCGCAATGATGTTGTTTGCAGGTATGACTTATGCACAGTGTCCTAATGCTGCTGCAAAAGAAGCTTCTGCTACAACAACTAAATCTTGTACTAAATCTACTGCCGCTTGCAATAAAGAAGCTTCAAGTACATGCTGCAAATCTAAATCAGCTGCTGCATCTGCTGAAGCTAAAACTGTTAGCAACGATACTAAAACCTGCAGCAAATCTGCATCTGCTGAAGCTAAAACTGTAAGCAACGAAGCTCCAAAAGCTTGCACTAAATCAGCTGCTTCTTGCGATAAATCCGCTGCAACTTCCAGCTCTTGCTGCAAATCTAAAGCTGCACAGGCTTCTGCTGCTAAAGTTTCTGAGAAATAAGAATTTCTCTTTAACAAATAATACTTAAAAGTCTTTCACCTTAAAGGTCGAAAGACTTTTTTTATTGGTATTGGGCAACCCGCAGAATAAGAAAAAAGCATGCAGAACTAAAATCGTAAATTGTATTTTTGTATTTACAAGTGCAATTTTTCTAATTTTTTGCAAAAAAAGTAGAATTAACACTTTATTATCCTTACATTTGTACTATCAACTAGCTGTTGTGCTTATATTACAGCTTTATTTACAATTTTTATTACAATTTTAAGATTATGAAAGAAGGTACCGTTAAATTTTTCAATGGAGAGAAAGGATTTGGTTTTATTACACCATCCGATGGAGGTAAAGACATTTTTGTACACGTTTCTGGTATTAAAGAAGATATCCATGAAGGTGACAAAGTTGTTTACGAAGAGGAAGAAGGCAAAAAAGGCTTGAACGCCGTTAGGGTAAGCGTAAAATAGTAGTCTTCAGTTTATCTGAGACACTTCTTTATAAAGCAACCAAAAGAGAGGAAACAGCATGGGTAAAACCAGAACTTGTTTCCTCTCTTTCTTTTTGGTGCTCTCAGCTCTGCATAAAATTCAGTAAGTTTTATTATCTTTTACTTCGATAAAAATAATTGAAGTAATCAACTCAACCTAGTCAGAAAGCAACAAATTCTTAGCATCGTCATTGTTGGAAAAACTGCCCCATCTCGATTTTGTAGTTCTGATTGTGACTTTGAGGATTTTAATTTAATTTATAAATATAGAAAAAGCCATCCCCGAACGGAGGATGGCTTTTGTATAGTTATAGTTATTACTGAATTATGCCCTATAGTGGAGACAAAACAGCTGAACAGCTTTGAGAGCTTGTACCGTCATTTATAGTATAACTAACTGTAATTACACGTGTTGCAGCGTTGATAATTCCTTCACCTGAACAAGTAAGACCTGTAGAGATTGTCTGAGAAGGAATTGTAAACTTTTTACCTACATTAGTAGGAGTAGCAGGATCTGAAGTGGTAATATCACAGATCATTAATGTACCTGTAAGATAAAGGTCAGCAATGTTGAATTTTGTGGCAGAGCTATTTGCTGTAATTGGAAGTGTGTAGTTGTATGTGCTGGTATCACATGCTTCAGCCGCTTGGAAACTGCCAACAAATTTTGAATTCATTTTAATATTGCAAAGACCAGCAGTGTCTTCTTCGTAACCGAGTCGACATTCACAAATGCCTTCAACACAATCGCCTTCAGTACCGCAAACTACGTCTTTACATGGGTCAGAATTACAGGCAGTAGCAAAGAAACCTACAATAGCAGCAAAAGAAAGAGCTTTAATAAGATTTTTCATAATAAAAATTTAAATAAATGAATGATAAAAATATATTTCAAGTCGTTATAGAAATTGATTTTGCAAATATAAAAAAGACAAAGTAAGTATTTACAAAAAACATACCATTTATCTTACTTTTTTATTCGATACTAAATCCGAAAAGGATTTTATACGCTCATCTTAAAGGTTATCTGTTCCTGCCATATTGTTCATGGCTTGAAACCCAGTCTGATGAAGAGATGGCTGAAGCCAATGAAATCTCTCCGGCCAACACAACCCCTGCTATAATCTCGGCCAGTTTCATTACCTTATCTTTCCCGTAACAGTCGAGCATTTCCAGGCATTCTCTCTGTGTGGCCAAACCGGTACCGCCACCGTAAGTGGCTATGATTAAAGATGGAATCGTAATGGAGAAATAAAGATCCTTTTCAGGGGTTATTTCACAGTAAACAATTCCGGCAGATGATTCAGCAACATTGGCAACATCCTGACCGGTAGCAATAAACATGGCTGTAATTGCATTGGCCGAGTGCAGACCATTGTTATTTGCCCCCGACATAAATGCTCCGATATTGGCAATACCATAGTGATAAGCCAAATTCTCGGGTGCGACACGCATGTGCTGAATAAGCACATCTCTCTTCAATGTTATTTCAGCCGTTACGCGTTTTCCGCGGGTACGCATTATATTTACCTGAGATGCTTTTTTATCCGTTGCAAAATTTGACTCGAGGTAGAAATGTCTAATCGGATTTTCTTTATAATGGTCCAAAATCCAACTGCAGGCGGCAAATGTTGCACGGCCCACCATATTCTGTCCCGCTGCATCGCCGGTTGAATAATTGAAACGAAGGAAAGCAAATTTATTGGACAGATAAGGATCTATATATTGAAGACGTGCTACACTTGAAGTAGATTCGGCCTCTTCTGCAATTTTGATAAAGTTCATTTTTACCCAATCGACAAAATCGCGGGCGGCA
>JBIKQC010000575.1:0-2789 GCA_044349855.1 Saprospira sp. | reverse complement strand
AGCATTTATTATTTGGGCTGTTTTTATGCTTCCCTTAGAGGCGAATAAAAAAAGTCTGATTTTATGGATTTCAGCACATGAGTTTTTAACTGCAGCGCTTAGTTTTCAATTTAACCCATCAATTGCGGCAATCATTATTTTGTCCTTTGTTTTTATTGATAAAAAGAAGGATTTTTGGGCTGCAATGCTTATTGTGGCGGGTACTTTTATTAAACTCTATGGAGTTGTAGGATTGGCTTTTTTCTTCTTTTCAAAGGATAAAATTAAGTTTATTTTATCCTTAGTTTTATGGGGCATAATTTTCTTTTTGTTGCCTATGTTAATTTCTTCCCCTCAATATTTAATGAATTCTTATTTAGATTGGTATGAACGCTTAATTGTTAAAAATAACCTAAATGTTTTTGTGAGCAATATGCAGGATATTTCCCTGATGGGCTTAGTCAGAAAGGTTTCGCATAGTCCCAATTTATCGAATATGCCCTTTATTTTGGGCGGGCTTTTGCTTTTGGGATTAACTTATTTAAAAATTAAATTTTATAAAAATCCAACATACCGATTATTACTCCTTTCTTCTGTGTTGATTTTTACGGTAATATTCAGTACCGGATCTGAGTCGCCAACCTATATTATAGCCTTTATGGGCATTGCCATTTGGTTTTCGGTACAGAATAATTTCAGCTTTCTGAATTTGTTTTTGCTGCTTTTTGCCATTATTTTGAGCAGTCTTTCACCTTCCGATTTATTTCCTGCTTTTGTCAGGGAAAATTATATTAAACCTTATGCGCTGAAAGCCTTGCCTGTAGTGCTTATTTGGTTTAAGATAGTGTATGATATGCTGACAATGAAGAACATAAAGAATTGAACATTGATTGTTTTTCCAAACCTTTAGCGAGGCAAAAAATAGCAAATCAATGATTTTGCAAAAAAATCTTATTTATTTTTCTTCTTTTTCTTTCCGATAATTTTCAGGTACTTTTCTATAACGTTATTTGCAACGGCAACTGCCAGGTTATAATGTTTAATTTTCCAGCTCCCATTGACTTTCAACAGAACACCGCTGCCACGGCATGGCCCCATCCAAGTATCTAAAGTTTCTTCAAACCAGGCAATTTTAGTATCATTTTCGTTAAAATAAATTTGTCGTTGAGAAGGGGAGAAGGCCCAGGCAACATCTTTATCAAATGCAGATTTGGCCCATAATTTTAACTCATCGCGATACCAACGTTCAGTGATGTCGGTGCCGAGATAAATGCCGTCCTTGGTCATACTGCTGTCAAAAAATACTGCTTCGTCAGCAGTTGCTGCAGCGCGGTGCCATTTGTTCAGCATACTGTCAATTGCTGTTTTTTCAATAGATTGCCGGCTTTCTTCTGTCAGGCAGCCTGTATTTCTGCGGGTATCTATAATCATCAAAATTCTCCATCCCAAATCTTTTTCCTTAGTGATTACAAAATGATTCACCCCGCAGTGGCTGAGCTTGCCGTCCAAAAAGAATGAATATTCGGTCCAGGCAGTTGCCATATCGCCGTCTATTTTTATCTCATAGGTATAAAGTTTTTCCAACCAGACATTTGGGCGTTTCATGGTAATAGACATCAAAAAGGTATTGTATGGTGTTGATGCAGTGCGCCCCTTATCGACAGTCTTTAACATCGAATTGCTGCTCATCACCAGTTTCATCGCCACTGTATCGCCATTATGCATTGCAGAGAAAAAATTATCAACAACAGCGATAATTTCTTTTCTCACTATCTCTTTATCGCCCTGAGCCTGAAGCGGTGTAAAATACAAAAACCCTATAAATAGGGTGTTTATAACTTTTTTCATAAATAATAAGCTTATAAAATTACTGATAATTATATAAATTCAGATTTGTGTTTAATCCTCATAACCAAACATTTTTAAGACACTTTCGTCATCTCTCCAGTCTTCTTTCACTTTTACAAAAAGTTCAAGAAAAACACGTTTGTCCAAAAAAGTCTCAATGTCTTTTCTTGATTCAATCCCCAATTTTTTAATTGCAGATCCTTTGTCTCCGATGATAATAGATTTTTGAGTTTTACGGGAAACATAGATGGTAGAATGTATGCGCACCAAGTTCTTTTCAGGCTCAGGATCTTCTTTGAAAGCATCTACAATTACTTCTACAGAATATGGAATTTCCTGATGATAAAGCAAAAGAATTTTTTCTCTTATGATTTCTGAAACGAAAAATCTTTCAGAACGGTCTGTAAACTGATCTTTCGGATAATATACAGGTCCTTCTGGCATGTATTCCAGTAATTTATCTCTCAGCGCATCAACGTTTTTACCTTTGAGTGCAGAAATAGGAATAATTTCAGCAAATTCAGCAATGTCTTTCCATTGTTTCAAAACTTCAAAAAGCTGTTCCTCCGTCAGCAGATCGGTTTTGTTCAGTACCAGAAATAACGGGCATTTTATTTTTCTCAATAAGTCCAGAATAGGGGATTCTGCATCAAATGGTTCTTTTACATCCACAATCAGCATCATTACATCCGCATCCTCGGTAGTGCTGTGCACAAAAGCATTCATTCTTTCCTGCATTTTGTAGTTGGCCTTTTTGATCAGACCGGGGGTATCACTGAATACCATCTGCCAATTATCATCATTCACTATACCAATGATTCTATGACGAGTAGTCTGCGGTTTATGGGTAATGATAGACATTTTCTCCCCTACAAGAGCATTCATTAGCGTAGATTTGCCTACGTTTGGATGTCCGATAATATTAATAAAACCAGAACAGTGAGATTTTTTAACTTCTTTTT
>JBIKQC010000465.1:0-3999 GCA_044349855.1 Saprospira sp. | reverse complement strand
CACACTTTCTGATTCATGGCACCAAAGGACTAGATACGGTCGTTCCGGAGGGCAGCAACCTGAAATTAAAGTCCATCAAAACGATGAGTCAGGTCATTGAGGAGGAGAGCGTTGTTTGCCGTATCGGTTGCTTGTCCGGTCCAAATCTATCGGCCGAGATCTTGGAGGGGCAGCCCGCCGCTACGCTCCTCGCCAGCCGTTATACAGAGGTAATCAAAGCAGGTCAGATTCTGCTGCGCAGCCCCCGTTTTCAGGTTTATGGAACACATGATATTATTGGAGCAGAGCTCGCAGGCGTACTGAAAAACGTCATTGCTCTTGCGGCAGGACTTTTGGGCGGTAAAGGTTTGGGAAAAAACATTTGGGCTCTGCTTATTACCCGCGGCCTCTCAGAGATGATTCATATCGGAAAAGCAATGGGTGCTGAAGCTAAGGCCTTTTTGGGAGTTGCCGGTATTGGAGACCTTGTCGCTACTGCTTCAGGTATCAAAAGTCGAAACTATACTGCCGGTATGAGAATTGCTCAGGGCGAAAAACTGGAAGCTATCCTCAATGAGGCTTCTGAAATGGTGGAGGGTATTAAAACCTTGGAAACTGTTCACTTTTTGATACAGCAGCTCGGCATCAGCGCGCCAATTTTTGAAGTGACTTATCGGGTTATTTTCAAAGGCATGAATTTGGACCGCGCGATTGGCTTTTTGATGACCTATCCTTATGAAGTGGATGTGGATTTTATGTAGTAGGAGTATTTGGTAGAGGGTAGAGTGTACTTGGTACTTGGATTTTAGTATTTGGTATTTGAAAAAATATCCGTCTATTAGAAAAATCGGAAAGCCAATTTTCTGTATTTAAATAACACTTTTTTTAATATTGTGCTACGCTGTTGCTTTTCTCCGCCCGAAATAGGGTATAAATCTACTCAGTTACATCGCAATCAAAGTACAAGCTATTTTTGGCACAGTTTTAGAAAACTCAACTTCGAGATTAAATTTTAATATTAAAATTACCCCTGCATGAAATCTATATATTTTACTTTGCTGACCTTATTCACTGCAATCGCGGCTCATGCTCAAACTATAAAAATCACGGTCACCGAAAATGGCGAACCGATGTCCTACCACAATATTACGGTCAGTCAAAACGGCAGTGAGATTGGCTATGGCGAGACCGACAGCCGTGGCGTTGCTAGAATCAGCGTAAACAACCTCTACGGACAGGCCATTGATGTGGCCGGAAAATACCAAAACGGTGGAACAAAAAAGGAATGGAGTATTAAAGGGAAACTGAAGTTGGATGGCAATAATAGCGTCCACATTAAATTGGAAGATATGGGTCCAAAATCCAGTGATCTGAGAATGGGTGGAATATCGAATGACTTGCGAATGGGCGGAAAATCGGAGGATAGTCCATCGGGCCCTGCCAAATCCATTTCAAAATCTGAATTTCAAACATCTTTAAAAGAAATTGATAACATGATGAGCAGTTTCGACAAAGCGGATAAGGCTAAATCGTTGGCCCGCAACTATAAACTCTCTTCAGCACAGGTAAAAGACCTTGTTTCTAAACTCAATTCCTCATTTGCACAAAAAGATGTGGCAATTATGGCCTATCCGAACTGTACAGATCAAAAAAATTATAAAATGGTCACTGAATTATTTCAAAGTTCGATTATGAAAAGGGATGTTGAAAATGCAACCATTAACAAATAGGTAGTGGGTACTTAGTACTTTTTCGGGATTAATTGATATTAAATATTAATAATAGAGGACTTCGGTCCTCTTTTTAGTATTCAAAATCGTATTCAAAATTTTAGATCAGGTTATACAATAAAACAATGTTTATAAGGGCAAGTATTTGCAAACATTTAACCGTTTCAAATAAGACTGGAAAGTTGCCTGAGTTTAATAGTTTAGGATAGATTCTTCAAAAACTGAACCCCCAAAAAAGCCCCCTGAAATTAATTTAAATTCAGCGGGCTTTTTTCTCTTATATAAGCCCATTTTCAGTACCTTTCAGAATAAATACAGACAAAGTTTTTGTCTTTCAATAATAAATAATGTTTCTTTCACTTTGAAATACATATTATATTTATGAAAATTATACTAACACTACTATACCTATTTTGGGGTTCCTTTATTTACGGGCAATTTGAAAACAAATCTGTCTTATTTATCGGAAACAGCTATACTTATGTCAATGATTTACCCCGCATGATTGCCGATCTGGCTGCATCTGTGGGCGACACATTAAGGTATGACAGCAATACACCAGGCGGTTATCGCTTGCTGAATCATTCAACTAATGCCACGACATTGGCAAAGATTGCACAAAATAATTGGGATTATGTGGTGCTGCAGGAGCAGAGTCAGTTTCCTTCCTTTCCGGACAGCCAGGTAGAAACCGATGTTTTTCCCTATGCACGTTTTCTGGATAGCCTTATCACTGTAGGAAATGAATGCACCGAGACTGTATTTTATATGACCTGGGGCAGAAAAAACGGCGATGCCTCCAACTGCACTTCCTGGCCGCCGGTTTGCACTTATGACGGTATGGACAGTCTGCTGAATTTGAGATACAGAATGATGGCAGACAGCAATCAGGCGATTATATCGCCTGTCGGGGCAGTTTGGAAACATCTCAGACAAAATTTTCCGCTGATTGAGCTCTATCAGGCTGATGAAAGTCATCCTTCAGTAGCCGGCACCTACGCTGCTGCCTGCTGTTTCTATACTGTGCTTTTCAGAAAGGACCCCACTTTAATCAGTTTTAATTCCTCATTATCTGCAGCAGATGCGGCAAATATTAGAGCAGCGGCAAAATTAATTGTATATGACAGTTTACTTAACTGGCATGTAGGCAAGTATGATCCTACTGCTGATTTTACCTACACAGATTTAGGAAACGGTGAAATTGCTTTTACAAACAATTCTTTAAATACCACTGAATTTTATTGGTTTTTTGGCGATGGCGATACTTCAAACGCAATGAATCCGACGCATCAGTTCAACAACGGTACTTTTTCTGTCATGCTTATTGCTAATCACTGCGGGAAGGATACAATTTTCCAAAATATAGACATCAACATACTTGATATTCAAAATCAGGAAACCGATAAAAGTTTTATTAATATTTATCCGAACCCTGCTGACCAACTGATCAATTTGAAAACTGATCCGACGCTATTGGGCAAATTTTACAGTATTTATGACAATAGCGGAAAAGCTGTTTTATCTAAAAAAATAAATTCGGAAATTATGCTGATTGACATTGGAAATTTATCTGCCGGACTTTATTGGCTGCGTGTAGGTGATAGGAAGAAAGTTGGTTTTAGTGTGAAGTAAATATGATCTAAAAACAAATGAATCATAGATATCATACATTATTAAAATTAGCACCTAATGAAACAATAAACTTTGCTGAGTGCGAACAAATATAGAGCACAAAAAAAGCCGGAGAAAATCTCCGGCTATAATCTATAATCTAAATATCAGTTGTCGAAAAGATTGTTTGATTATGGACTTCGTGAATTGCTGTGCAATCCCACTTTCCACTTTAATCTTTTCTCTTTTATCTCAGCAAAGTCACATCCCCTTTGATAATTTCCTTAAATCCGTCGATATATTCCACTTCAGCATACCAGGCATAAACACCTGAGTTCATTGCTACGCCTTTGAAACTGCCGTCCCAACCTGTAGTTGGATCATTAGGCAGAAGGTCAGTACCTTCAAATACCAATTCGCCCCAACGGTCATATACTCGGAAGACATTTATCTTAGCCACCTTCTCGTCGCCTTGTATGAAGAAGTTATCATTGTTGCCGTCACTATTTGGCGTGAAAGCACTCGGAGCAGCAGCACGACGCGGTTTAGTTACAGATATATTCACGGAACTGTCTACTTCACAACCCAGCGGACTGACAGCACGGAAGCTGTAAACAGTACCGTTTGGCGGATTGACAACTACCTGAAAATTGGACGTATCAAATACTGAATTGGCATT
>JBIKQC010000464.1:0-4006 GCA_044349855.1 Saprospira sp. | reverse complement strand
CTGCACCTGTTGCAGAGGTTGACAAACCTAAAACCCCTATTGTATTGGCAGTTCCAGCCGCACCAGTTGCTTCACCTCTAACACCTGAGGCAATTGCAGCAGTCGCTCCTGTTCCTGCAGGTGCAGTATTGTTTGTTCCCCAGACTCCTTCACTTGACGATGAAGCGAGGGTTGCCGTACCAAGCATATTTCCCCAAACAGCCGTACCGGAAGTTGATGTTCCACCATTTACTTCACCATAAACCCCTGTACCATTGCCAGCCGCATAACCATTGATTGCAAAGGTTCCCAATGCATTTGTGGCACCTGCATAACCTGTACCATAAACAGAGAAAACATCACCAGCAAAAGGTGTGGTAGAATTATAAGCGGCTTGACCACTTGCTAAAAATCTCATTCTTTCATACAATGCCGCAGCACCACCTGTTTTTATAACAAAGGCCTGAGCATCGGTAGTACCAATAAAATTGGTACCTGCTGTTGTGCCACTGTTACCTACAGTATACCAAGCATCGGTAGATGGTGTGCCGCTTCCACCTTTTACTAGTGAACCGTTTGCATCAACAAAAACAGCCTTCAAGGGCGTACCATTGCCTGTAAATGTTCCTGTGGAAGACAATCCGTCAATTCTGAGACCATTGCCTGAACCTGCAACATGCAGCTTTTCAGAAGGCGTAGCTGTGCCAATCCCTACATTTTGTGCATTTGTAAGCAATGCAGTAAAAGAGAAAAATAAAATTTGTAAATAACTTTTTTTCATAATTAAAAATTTGGATTTTGCGATAATTATCATAATTATCTAAAACAAATTTACAAGATTTATTTTAAATTTAATAAAATTTATAATTTTTAAAAATTTAGACTTTGCTCAGTATTTTGATTGTTAATTCTATCGAAATATTTCAATGAAAATTTATGATCTTTCTTTAATACCTGTGTAATAGATACAGTACAGACCAAATTATTTTGACGGCTCATTATCAACCCATTTTCTTTATCATATGCTCCTGCTGTTTTGTGAAAATTTAAAATTTCAACAGCATTTTTTGGCATTTCTGAGTTGAGCCAGTCTTGAAACCATGAAACCCTCATTTCTTTTACTTCATCAGAGTACAAAGTACTTGAAGACCAGATATGCGGCATATTAGCATCGAGTTCTTTTAGGTGTTTCTCAAGACCATCCCATCTAAAATCGTATAATTTATCATTATCGAAGATAACCATAGTAAATGGTTCAATTCCATCGAAATAATAATTTGAAATGAACTGATAGGTACTGCCGTAATCGAAATAATCTAAAACAACCAGTCCTCTACTTTTGCGATAGGGCGGTTCATGCTTATGTTTCTGAAAGGCTCCATTTAATAAACATACAAGTCTATTGTCCTTAGATGCCGAAATCCAAGTTCCACCATGTTTTGGTTCTTTAGGATAAAGAAGCATATTGTCTTCATCATAAAACAATTCTAAGGGTTGTCTGCCTATAGTTTCATCTCTGTTAGAGGTAAGGCAAAATTCATTATTTCCTAGAGGAAGATAAGTCACCGTGCACATTATTTAGTACTTTTTTGTAAGTTCTATTTTGTTTTCGAACATTGATTTAAGTCGTCCATCGTGGGTAACTATTATGAGTGTTGAGCCTGATTCTTTGCTTTGTTCAAGAAGAAGATTAACAACCTCGGTACAATTAACATCATCTAAATTTGAGGTAGGCTCATCGGCTAGAATAAGCTGTGGTGAGTTGACAAGGGCTCGGGCAATTGCAACACGCTGTTGTTCGCCTTGACTTAGCCTTGAAGGTTTTGACCTCAATTTACTACCAAGATTTAGTCTTTCTAAAATGGTCTTAACTTTTTCGGAATTTTGTTTTTCACCCGAAAGATATTGTGCTGTCATCAAGTTTTCCGCAACCGTTAGTGATTTAATCAAGTGAGATTGCTGAAAAATAATACCAATATTTTTACCCCTGAATGCATCCAATTTCGATTCGGATAAAGCAGAGATCTCAGTGCCATTTAGACTCAAAGTACCACTTTGAGGCTTTATTAAGCCACCAATAAGATGCAATAGTGTTGTCTTTCCGCAACCCGATTGTCCTAAAATAAGCCAATGGGAACCTTTTTCGCATTGCATATCAGGAAAAGAGAAAATATTCTCTTCATTATAGCTAAATTTCAAATCATTAGTCCGGAGCATAATTTGCGAATTTTCTTTCTTTAAAAAAGGGAAGACACAATTTGCATCTTCCCTTCAAAATTACAGTTTAAATCCTGAATTGTTTATTTCTTTAATACAATCTTGGCAGTAATTACATCCGATCCAACAATCATACGGGCCATGTAAACAGCAGCAGGATAATCTGAGAGATCTGCTTTGTAGTTTTGATTCAAGCCATTCTGAGAAGTAAATGTCTGAATGACTTGTCCTGCAAGATTATAAATTTCTAAGCGAACTTCAGTTTCTTCATTCAGAATCAGTTGGAAGTTAACAAAATCACTTGTAGGATTGGGGAAAATATTCAATGACTGAACAGATTCTATATGATCAACCAAAGAAGGAATAGTGTAGTCAACAACAACTGTCTGTTCAGCCAAGCAACCGTTAATATCACTTACAGTTACTGTATAGGTGCCTGCAGCAAGACCGCTTACACTTGAAGTGGTTGCACCTGTATTCCAAAGGATGAAATATGGCGCCTGACCACCGCTTACAGAAACATCTATTCCACCGCCCAAAATCAATGATTCATCACTAACATTGTCAATAGTAATAGCAACTGTACTAACAACATTCAAAGTTGAACTGATATTTGTCTGACAGCCATTGCCATCTGTCACTGTAACAGAATATGTGCCGTTGGCAACTCCAGAAAGATCTTCATTTGTAGAGCCGTTGCTCCAAAGATAACTGTATGGAGCGATACCGCCTGCAACAGATATATCAATAATACCATCTGTCAAGACACCGCAGGAAGGACTTGATGTATTTACTGAATTGAAACTTAATGAAGTTGGGCCATTCACAGTATATGAATCAGTATATTCACAGCCGTTGTTGTCTGTAACTGTCAAATCAAAGGTTCCGGTATTAAGCCCACTAAGATCTTCCGTATTTGCACCATTGCTCCAAGAATAAGCAAAAGGAGCAGCACCTGCAGAAACTGTCAGGTCAATAACACCTGTTCCTGCGCTACCGCACAACAGGGTATTTGAAGTTGCAGAAGTTGAAGCTGAGATAAATTGAGACACATCAGCATTGTCATCTAAGAAACAGCCATCAGCATCTGTAATGGTTACTGAGTAGTTAGCTGCAGATTGAACAGTAACAGACTGAGTTGTCTGACCATTACTCCAAATGTATGAACTTGCATTTGGCGCTGTCAATGTAGCAGTTCCGTTAGAGCAAATAGTAGTATCGTTTCCAATGCTGATTGGCAATGGAGAGATTACAGTTGCATCAATCTGATAACGGGTATTTCCACAGGCTACTACCTCAACAAAATAAGTAGTAGAGCTAGCTAATGGGCCGGTTGCAAAAGTGTCTGAAGTTGACAAAAGAACACCTGCAGTTGCCTGGTCGTACCATGCAACACCACCTGCAGGGCTGGTTGTCAAGAATGCAGATTGGTTTACACAGGTTGTATCAGCAACTAGTACCGGAACAGCTGGAATAATATTTCTGCAAATTACAATAGTATCATTCTGTGGATTCAAATCACCTGAAAGTTGTGTAATAATTTCAAAACAGAATGTTCCTCCACCTGTAGTATTAATGTTACCTACGTTTATGAGTGCGGTTTGACCTGTGTTAAGATTACCGCTGAATGTACCTGTCAAAGTTGTATTTACCGGGCCGCTTACATTTACAGTAACATTTACAGTAGAAAGTGGATCTGTTCCATTATTGCCTACTTGAACCTCAACTAACTGAATTGCATTTTCGCAAACTGCATTTACAGGGTTTGTAAGTCCGATAGCAATTGCATCATTACTGACCAACAGAATTT
>JBIKQC010000053.1:0-14431 GCA_044349855.1 Saprospira sp. | reverse complement strand
TTTCTTAGATTCAAGTAATAAATGCAACTTTTAGTTGGGAATACCAATTGAGAAGAAATTTAACAGAAAAACGGGAAGCGGAAAAAAATAACCGCCCCCACGTTTTGCTGTACGGTTAAATTTCCCTTTCTTGCTCCTCGACCAAAATTCGCAAACTATGAGTCATCTAACCTTTGAGCAAAGATACACAATCGAAGTGATGTGTAAAGAAAATTATTCGCAGAAAAAAATTGCAGCTGCAATAGGCAAAGATAAATCTGTGATAAGCCGGGAGCTAAAACGAAACTGTGATAAAAGAAACGCTGTATACAACGCAAAACTAGCTCACAAAAAATGCTTAGCAAGGCATAAGAATAAAAACAAAAAAATATATTTTACAGAGGAAATAAAAGCGTTAGTAAAGAAACAGATCGAGGGTGATTATAGCCCGGAACAAGTAGCTGGAAAGTCGAGAAAACTCGGCGTGGCCTGTGTTTCTCCAGAACGAATTTATCAATACATTTGGCAAGATAAGAAGCAAAAAGGAAATTTATATACGCATTTAAGGACTCAAGGCAAACGTTATAGAAGTCGTGGTGCCTCGAAGGACAAAAGAGGGCAAATAAAGGGCAGAATTGGCATAGAAAACCGCCCAAAAATAGTTGAAGATAAAACAAGATTAGGTGATTTAGAAATGGACTTAATCATTGGGAAAGATCATCAAGAAGCTTTGCTTACCATCAATGACAGAGCCGCAGGAATGCTAAAAATGACCAAAGTGTCCAGCAAAGATGCACTAGAAATAGAAAAGGCCTGTGTAAGACTATTAGAAGATTGGAAAGGGTTCCTCCACACCATCACATCAGATAATGGGAAAGAATTTTCAAATCACCAAAGCATTGCAAATCAATTAGAAATAGAATACTATTTTGCAAGACCCTACCATAGCTGGGAACGTGGCGCAAATGAAAATCTTAACGGATTAGTCCGGCAATACTTTCCTAAAGGAACTAGTTTTGTATCAATTACGGAAGAAGATGTAAAAAGGGTACAGGACAAATTAAATGATAGACCACGAAAAAGATTTGGTTATCTATCTCCAAATGAGGTATTTAACAATATGATTTTATAAACAGGCTAATGGGAGCCCTTGCAAGAAAAGAAAGTAGTTATTCTGGACATTTTTTGACCTCATTCAAAAAGGTCTAAAAAAATGTACGAAAATAACTTTTCTTTACACTTGCAATTTTTAATGACAAATATCTTTTTAACCTAAACATTTAGAGTTGCATTTATGACTTGAATGCTGCTTTTTATATAAGTGAAACCTCAACAACTGTAAAATACTTTTACATTTTGGAGTTTACAGTAACATCAAGTCTGTGATTCATCATTCTCAAACATTTGATGAATTCGAGTCAAAAAGTGCAATTTTTACATAAAAAGTCTGAAAATTAAAACCCCAGACAATCTAAAGCTATTCTACAGTAATTGTAATATTAAATTCTCTTTCAATATTTCCTCTAAACATGTTTTTCACTGTAAGTACAGCTTTACCTTTAGAAGAACCTTCAAAAATAACTGTTATACTCGCTTCATCAGCTCCGGTCAGACCTTCTCTGTTTTTATTTTTGTAATCTGAGATTAGTTCTTTGTAAACAAGTATTGCAGTTTTATCAACTGAATAAGTAGAAGTAATGCCCACAGAGGCATGCTCTTTATAGGTATAGGAAATTTTCTGACCTGTCTTTATAGTATAATCTTTCGATCTTAATTCTTCAATAACAATGATTGAGTCTGATTCAGTTTTCTTTTTTTTGGCTTTTTTCACTTTCTTAGTTTTCTCAATTTTATCCGGATTGTTGCCCTGTGCAAAACTGTAACTGCTTAGAAACAAAAGGACTATTAAGGAAATAGCTTTTACAAATTTGAGTTGAATTGTCATTATTATTATAATTTATTTCAAAAAATTATTCAATTAGGGAAATAGCGCTTAAGTTAATTATTACTCTTCCTCATCGTCGCCATATTCCTCATCACCTTCTTCCTCCTCACCTTCTTCCTCCTCATATTCTTCCTCATCGCTTTCTTCCTCCTCATATTCTTCTTCCTCCTCATATTCTTCTTCTTCATCATATTCCTCTTCCTCATCGCCTTCTTCTTCCGATTCTTCTTCTTCGTATTCCTCTTCCTCCTCAACGGTTTCTTCTTCCGATTGATTTTGAATTTCCTGAAAATGCTCATCCTCTATCTGCCAGGACTCAATGAGATAATTGACAAAGTCTTCTTCCTCTGAGCTATACTCGTCAACACCTATGATGTTTTCTACATCGATGATGGTTTGAGTCAATACTTTTTTACTGAGGTATTCATTGAGCAATTCTACAGACTCGTTGAGCAGATCTTCATCGCCTACATATTCGGCTGTATTTTGCAATAATTTTTTTACATTTGATTCAATACCAATATATTCAAGAATGTTTTTCAGGTAATTTGAGATCTCGTCATATTCTTCATCACTCAATTCGTCATCAGAACCGGCTGCCCAAAGCAAGATCAATGCCAAGCGCTGCTCTAATGGAAAGTCACCCATTGTTTCGCACATGTCGTGATAGTCATCTTCAGACATATTTGCAATTTCCGATTCTATGGATTCGAGAATTGATTCTTCTTCATCAGACCAATATTCCTCTTTGTTATCTTCAAAATTATCCAGCCGTTTAATTATCCAACTGTCGCCCATATTGAATTTTTCATTCATCATGTAGCGGTAAGGAATGTAACAGTATCCGCTATCGCCCCAGCCCTGACCCCATGAATTTCGTACAATAAAAACCTGATCGGGATCGGAATAACCTACACAAAGCATAGCATGTCCCGAGTGACTGTCCCTGGACAGTTCAGATTCCGATGGAACTGGCACTAATCCTTTTTTACGGTGGCTGTCGAAAGAGTTATACAATAACAATCCAAAAATAATTGGATGTCCTTCAGCAAGAACAGACTTCCAGGCCTGCAATTTATTATCGACCAATTCTACGGATTCTACCAAAAAAGAAGCGGCCTCTTCGTACGCATCCTCTGTCGGTTCTTCATTTACCAGATTGCTTTGGTAAGGATAAGTGCTCTCAGAACAGGCGCCATATTCTTTCAAACTGCCCACAACATCTGCTATATAGGATCCCTGATCCTGTACTTCACCGCCTTCAATTGATCTGCCGTTATAATATATAAAAAGACGGCTCACATCATAATCGATACCTTTGTGCCTTTTTACCAAATATTCGTAAGCGCCTGCAACTGCATTTGCTGCACAGCTGTTCAGACCGCCCTGGTTTTCTACTCCTGTCATGTATGAACGCAGGTCAATGCGTTGCGGCAGTTCGCTGCTGTTATATTTTGATGCTGCAACCTTTGCTGAGCCCAGTTTTTGTTTGGAAAATTTATAACCGGAGACTTTGTTTTCGGTACCGTCGGCTCTTTTAAAGAAAAAACTCATGGTTGTCGGTTTTTAATGGGGTAAATTTTTCAAATTCCGAACCTTGTGACGGTTTGGATAAAACAGTTCAATTGAGGTATGAAAAATAGTAATTTTTTATTGAATCCTATGTTGCTTTCAGAAAATTAATTTGTCCCTGCCAATAAATTAAAAGCCATATGAAGCACATTGAGTAGTCCACTCACTAATTTCAAGTTTAGGATTCAGTACTAAGTTTTTAAACTCATATTTCTCCAAAAGGCCCTTTTGGTCATAAATAAACTGTGCAACAGGCAGGTTATTCGCCTTGTCAATATATAGCTCTACTTTTTTGGCGAAACCGGAAGGAATTTGCAGGGTCATTCCTTTTGAAACCTTAGCGGCATAGCCTAAATTATTTTTTTCCATCACCAAATATTCAGAAATATGCAGTCTTTCGCACATTGCAAGTAAGGTTTCGCTTTGGGTACAGGTATGTGTAATAAATTTAAAACTAACATCGTCCATTACAATACGGGTGCAGCTGCGGCCATTCCACGTTACATCTCCTGCAACTTTGATGAGGTCTTCCACCTTTAATCCGGATTGAGGAATCATTTTTTCAGTGTGTCGCATAACAGTTGACAGATAAGAAAAACCTGCATGGGTTACCGGGTGATGCCCATCGTTTCGTACTTTTGGGCTGTTTGTATCGAAACTCAGGTTTACCCAAGGAAAACCATTGGGATTGACATAGGCCTGATTACTGTTCCAACCTGCTACATAGAGCAACTCCACACCAGAATCTTTATTTTTCATGTATAATTTTCGGGGACTAACCTGAATCTTGAATTTAGAGTTTCTAATTTCCATTCGGCTGCCAATACGCTCTTGCGATGTCATTTCATAAGACATTGATTGTATACTGCCAATAGCAGTGTACATTTTATCGAGGATATTGCGTACAGATTGAGCATTAGCCGCAGCAGAAAGCAATAAAAAGGAAATCATGATGGGCAGTACTTTACTGTGCATAATTATATAGGTTGGATACTAACAAAATTTAAGTTTTTTAGATGGTATGAGTTTTACTTTACAGCTTTTACTTTATAACCTTCTTTTGTAAGCAGTCTTATAACACCGTTCGGTCCGCCTAAATGTGCAGCCCCGACGGCATAAAAAGTTGTTTTTTCTTTAGAAAAAGCTATGATTTTGGGAATCCACTTCTTATTTCTGTTGGTAAGCAGCTCAGCTTCACCATTTTCCATGCTATCGAAAAATTCTTCGCTGGATATTTCTACCATTCCGTCAATATCCTGAGCCTTGTAGAGATCTACCAGTTTTTTGAATTCTTCTTTACCGCTGTTTTCACCTTTTTTGATCTCTTTAATCAATTCAACCAGGGCTTTTGCCTGATCTTCGTAGGGGATTTTTTCGAAAACAGCCACCTGATCTTCTACTGTTTCCAGTCCGTCAAAGCTCATTTTTTGAGCCGTTCCGATACTCAGCAGTTCCATTTCGTAGGCCTTCATCGGCCCTTCAATCATATCCTGATAGAGAAAGGATTGAAGCAGCATCGGTTTCCATTTTTCAATCATTTCGAAAGGCATCATTTTGGCTTCAGTGCTCTTTGCCTCCTTAGTAAAATAGTCTTTTGTGAGTTGATAGTCTTCCGCACTCATCACAGTACTCAAAGTTTTGCCGTCCTTCATGGGGGCCAGCATCATCAATTGCATGGCGGTCTGCATAGACTGGCTCATGTCAATTTCCATAACAAGTTTTTTACATTTTTTAATGGCCTTTTTGGTGGACTCAGAAAGAAAAAAATCCTGTTCACTGATCATGTGAATGGTACCAAAAACATAAGATTTTTTAATTCCCTTGCCGCTGATTTCCCAAAGTAATGAGTTCTCCAGTCTGGAAGAAATACTGTCTGTTGATTTTGCCTTTGGCGCCTGTGCGCTGAGCATGCTCCCAAAAAGCGAGAGCAAAAGAAGAAGTGAGTAACGCATAATTATAATTTAATAACGCTTTTGCCTGTTTTTAATTCTTTTGTTCAAATCCTAAATAATCCTCTAATACCTTGACAACATCACTGTTTGCCGAATGGTGGATGGTATTGATGCCAATTTCGGCCGCAGCGCGGATATTATCTGCATTGTCATCAATAAATAGTGTTTCCTCCGCTTTCAGACCCGCATCTTCCAACACAAAATGATAAGTGTCGGGATTTGGTTTTCGTCTGCCTATAAGATGCGAGTAATAAGGCTTGTCGAAAAGGGCATCAAAATCGATATTTCCATGCTCTTCCCGGATAATTGTGTACACATCTCGCAGGTGTATACTATTGATATTACTAAGCAGGAAAACGCGGTAGCCTTTGCATCGCAGATTTTTCAGAAGCTCAATCCGTTCCGCCGGAAAATTCAGCAGCATCGACGACCAGGCCGTATTTATCTGTTCCGTACTCAAAGGGTGTTTGCTCTGCTTTTTCAGAGTTGCTACAAATTCATTTTCTTCAATCTCATTCGTCTCGAATTTTTCGAAAAAGTTTTCGAGATGCAGTTTCTGTGTGATGTCAGTGTGCAATTCCCTGCTGCCGAGCAGCGCTCGAAAAGCTACCTCAGTCTTGCTGATATCGAGATTGAGCAGCACGGCTCCGAGGTCGAAAATAATATTTTTAATCATGATATAAATGTTGGCAATATTCAATCTAAAATAATAACAGAAATGGCCATGCTAAGTTCAATACTGTAAATTTACTAATAAGCAATGTCTGTTATAAATTTACAGCCTATTAAATTTAAAAATACCTGTAATAATCCATTAGCTTAATCAAAACATCTAACATGACTGAATAAACGGAAAATCTACTTTTTAATTTAGGCTGAGCAGCTATTTTCATTGGCGGCTCTGTCATATGTGAATAATCAGAATTAAACAATTCTATAAAATTTCCAAAAATTAGCAGCAAAACATCCCGGACTGAAATTATCCAAAGATAAAAATTCAGAATACACTGACTTTGCCGGCAATCTATTGAAAGGTGAATTGAACGGATATCCGATTGTCTGTTTTGAAAACAAAACTGGCAATGGAAAATATGCATCACACATGGGGGCGGGCTTATTTCGAACCCTAATGACGGGTTTGGATTAGTTTCAAAACAATAATTAATTATTAATCATTTTATAAAACAAATTAGAAAAATTCTTAATTTGTGAAATAAATTAAGGTTGTACAATAAATAATATTTTTAGTAAATGTAAACCAAATGTCTATGAATTTTTACACAAGAATAATTACGTTTTGTGCTTTACTGATAGGTATGTCAGCACAAGCTCAATTTACCCACCCTATGTTATTTGAGGTGAATGCACCGGCAAGTATTCAGGGTATTTACAATTATGGTCCACAAGCAAACACAGGTTGGGGTATTACAGCACTTCCTGCAAGTTCTGTAAGCGGTCAGCTTTTATGGGGTTATGATATTACACCCGACTCCCTCGCCTGTGATACCATTACTAACAACTATTCAGGTAAAATTGTAATGCTTCGCCGCGGTGTTTGCGGATTCAGCAACAAAATACTATTTGCACAAAGGGCAGGTGCAATCGGTTGTGTTATTTGTAACAATCAGGGCGGTACAGCGGTTCAAACTATGGCTGCCGGAACAATCGGTGCTTCTGTGACTATACCTGCAGTTTGTATCAGCGAGCAGGATTGCGCCTTATTGGCCGCCCGTCTTACAGCAGGCAATACTATTGTTGCCACTTTCCGTAAACCAAGTATATCTGAAGCGGTGGGTTTTTATCAGTATGAAACTCCCCAAAATCAGATCCAGACCTTGGACGGAATTAATGTAGATGTAATGAACACGACAAGCACTGCAGCAAATAACATCACTACAAGTGTTAGGATAGTTAATCCTTATGGTGTTTCAGTTACACTTTTGGATACGATAGCAACTTTGTTGCCGGATTCAACAACCAACTCAGTTTTCTCAGGTTCTTATACACCGGTAGACTATGGTATCTACAATATGGTTTTCAAATCCTCTTTGAATAATGACTCTATAGTCAGAACATTCAAAATCGGAAGCAATAAATTTACTCAGGACGAACAGGCCAATTACACCTGGTTGGGTGTTACAGATGCAGATTTTGCTACTGCCAATTATCGTTTTGACATGGGCAATGTTTTTCTGACAGGAACTAATGGGGGTACAGCAAAAAGAGCTACTTTCTCTCTATTAAACGGAGATTTGTATTTAGGAAAAATTTTCCAGCTTCAACTCTATCAGATTCCTACAACAGCAACAGGAGCTGAGCAGGATTACACAACTTTCCCACTTGTTGGAGTAGGCGTAGATACTATTGATGCTGCCGATACTGCAGACTATACACTGATTACAAAACCCCTTTATGATGTAAATACGCTGCTCGATTCAATTTCATTGTTGCCCAACCGTCAGTATATGTTGGTGGTTTCACATCAGGGAAGCAGCGCAGTTCTTCAATCCCCCCGTTTTGGTTATGCAGGAACACAACCCTTGCTGAGCCTTGGTACGACTACCTTTACAACACGTTTATATATGGGAGGTTTCACAGGAAACTTACATGCGGTAGTTCGTTTAGAGACAAGTCAATCGGCCTGTACCTTGGCAGCTTCTACCAGCTCAACCAATCCGATTTGTAGTTCGGGAGGTTCTTCAACTGTCGCTACAACAGGAGGTGGAGCACCCTATACTTATTTATGGAATAATGGGGCAACTGCCGCTACAGCAACTAACCTGAATACAGGCAGCTACACTGTTACCGTAACAAATACAAATGGCTGTTCAGCAACAGCAACTGCCAATGTTGGTGCTGTCAGTACGCTTGGAATAAATGCAACGATTAGTTCTATCGGAACAAACTGCAGCGGTTCTAATGGCTCAGCTACAGTAACGCCTACAAATGGTACAGCACCCTACACATATCTTTGGAATAATGCTGCAACTGCCCAATCTATCAGCAATGTAGCTGTTGGAAACTACAATGTTACAATAACAGATGCCAATGGATGCACAGGCAGTCAGTCTGTCAGCGTAGCTTATGCGGGCACTGTGATAACAGCTTCCGCGCCAAATGTTACTTCTTCGGCTTGTGGATCAGCTACAGGTTCTGCGAGTGTATCAGCTACAAATGGTACAGCGCCATATATTTATCTTTGGAGTACAGGGGCAACTGACCAAGCTGTTTCCAATATCGGAGCAGGCACCTACAGTGTAACTATTACCGATGCATCGGGATGTACAGGAGTTATCAGCAATATTATTATCAGCAATACAAACGCACCTACTGCTATTGTTGGAAATATTGTAAACAACTTATGTAATGGCCTTTCAAACGGTTCAGCAACAGTTGTTGCAAGCGGAGGAACAGCGCCATATTCTTTCAATTGGAGCAATAATGCTACTACTTCGGCTGTTTCCGGATTGGCAGCTGGTGTTTACAATGTAAGTATCTCAGATGCCGGTTCATGTATCGGTATTTCATCGGTTACAATTACTCAACCTACTTTAATTGCTGTTACCAATAACAGTGCACTTTCTGCAAATGTTTCCTGCAATACAGGCAGTAACGGTGTTGCTGCTGTGAATGTTTCTGGAGGAACTGCTGGCTATACTTATAACTGGAGCAATGCAGCAAGCACGGCTTCTATTTCAGGTTTAACGGCCGGTTCATATAGTGTGACAGTTACTGATACTAACGGTTGCGTTGCTGCAGCATTTGCTGTCAACGTATTTGAGCCGACAGCCATAATTGTAAATGCTGTTACAACAAACAGTTCTTCTGCAAGTGCAACTGATGGGTCTGTTAGTCTTACAGCAAGTGGCGGTACAGGATCATTTACGTATATCTGGAGCAATGGCGCCACAACTCAGAATCTTAATAATGCAGCGGCTGGAACCTATTCTGTTACAGTTACTGATGGTAACGGTTGTACCAATGTTCAGAGTGCGACAGTTCAGTTTTCTTCAGCTGTTAATATGGCGGTAAATAATATCAATGTCAATATTTTCCCTAATCCTACAGAAAATACTGCTACATTGAATATTAATCTTTCAAAAAGCAGCGATCTGATGATTGAAATCATCAACATAAACGGTCAGGTATTGAGTGTTTTGAATGATTCGAATGTGTTAAATAATCAATACACTTTGAATACTTCAGAAATGCCCTCAGGATTGTATATCATCAGAATTAAAGCAGGCAGCGAAACTGCAGCTTACCGTTTGGTAAAAAAATAAGTTACCATCTAAATAAAATTTGAAAATGAAAAAAGCTCCAGCGATTGCCGGAGCTTTTTTTATGGTTTTTAGCGATGATATCAGGATGAAATGGATTACTCTCTCTCCAAGGCCAAAAGCAGCCTGTCGGGAATATCACCCGAACAGGTTTTTAGATAATCATCGTAAGAACAGGAGATGAGTCCTTCAGGATCGAGGGATGTACTCTTGCGATGAGGTGCCACATAAAACCACCATCTTTCACTTCGCTGACTCTTGAAAAATGCTACGGGAACCGAGCCTGTGGATAAGTGCACTTCGTATCGGGTTAAATCTTCCGGCAGGAGCGGGAATTCATTTTTGCGCTGTTGATAACCCTGAACAATATACCAAAACATCTGCGCCAAAAGCAGGGCTGTAAGTCCTTTCACATCTTCCTCAGGGGCATATCCGTATAGCCCTATGCAGCTGAGGCGGTCGCTCATAGAAGCATAGCGGGCAATCTGACAGGCTTCGGCGGCTGAAAATCCATTTGGATTGACATGCACAGCTCCGGGAGAATCAGTATAATTTAGTGAACAAAGATTCAGTCCAAAAATATCGGAATCGCGGACAATCGGTTCTACTTCCGGCATATTATTGCGCAGAACGCCCAATCGATGTGTTTCAAAATGCAGCATACGCAGCATGTTCAGCACTCTTTCATCCACGAAATAGGACTGATAGCCCAAGCAGCTCAGTCGGGTTAATATTTCAGGATAATAAGGTATCAAAAGGTCGAGCAGGTTTTTTTTTTCTTCATTTCTTTGCCAGTCGTAATCAAGCCGACTCTCGGCCAAAGAAAGGTGAACAGGTTTTCGGGTTGTGGAATAGGCGCGCAACAAAGCATGCGGGAGCAGTTCCGAGCGGCTTATAATTACTGTAAAAATGCCTTTTTGCTGAAGTTGATCCACCACCTCCGTAATACCTACCGCTCCGGCTTGTACATGGCCCATATCCACAATCTGTCCGGCTTTAAAATTTGCTGTCATGCTATAAAGTGCTTTGCGGAAAGGCAAAAAAGCAGATTCCTCTTCCCCTTCGGTCAGTAAAGCAATAGCAGGCTTTATGCTGTTGTTCAAATAATTTACAAGTTTGGCAATCTGGCTTCCATATTGGAAATCTAAAAAATTGGCGCTATTAATATTAGGGGCAATACAAAGTTCGTTGAGCATAGGAGGTTGGTAAAGATATTCGGAAAAAATAAAGAAAGACGATTGCAACTGATTTTGAGTAGATTGCTATATGTTTATCAAAATCATTGGGCTTTCCGAAAAACAAAACTATATTTGCGCAAAATTAAGAAACATTATGGACGCTTTATTAAAACAATACAAAGAAAAACAACCGGAAATCGTTTTCGAATGGAATGATGCCGAAACAGGCGCCAAAGGTTGGGTTGTTATCAATTCATTGCGCGGTGGAGCTGCAGGTGGTGGAACACGCATGCGTAAAGGCCTGAACAAAGAAGAGGTAATCTCTTTGGCCAAGGTAATGGAAGTAAAATTCTCAGTTTGCGGTCCTCCCATCGGTGGAGCAAAATCGGGTATCGACTTTGATCCGCGCGATCCGCGTAAAAATGAAGTGCTGCAGCGTTGGTACAAAGCGGTAATTCCATTACTGAAAAACTATTACGGCACCGGCGGTGACCTGAATGTAGACGAACTTAAAGATGTTATTCCAATTACGGAAGCTTTGGGACTTTGGCATCCGCAGGAAGGTGTGGTCAACGGTCACCTGAAACCTACAAAAGGGGAACGCATAGCTGCTTTGGGTCAGTTGCGCCATGGTGTCAGTAAAATTATAGAAGACAAAGCCTATATTCCTGAATCGACCGAGAAATTGGCTATTGCCGATATGGTTACAGGTTTTGGTGTAGCTATGGGTGTTTCGCATTATTACGATCTTTATCAGAACAAAAATATTGAGGGTAAAAAAGTCATTATTCAGGGTTGGGGCAATGTTGCTTCAGCTGCAGCTTTTTATTTGGCACAGCGCGGAGCAAAAATTGTCGGTATTATCGATATTGCAGGCGGTATCATCCGTCCGGAAGGCCTCTCTTATGCAGAAGTCTGCGAATTGTTTCTGCACAAAAAAGGCAATAACCTGAATGCGCCAAGTATGCTGACTTTTGAGGAAACAAATGCCAAAATTTGGGATCTTCAGGCAGATATTTTTATTCCGGGTGCTGCTTCAAAAATTTTGAATCGCGATCAGATGGACCGTCTGATGGCTGCCGGCATGGAAATGATGTCCTGTGGTGCCAATGTTCCCTTTGTGGATGATGAGGTGTTCTTTGGTCCAACGGCTCGATATACAGACGAAAAAATCAGCATTATTCCCGATTTTATTGCCAATTGCGGTATGGCCCGTGTGTTTGCCTACCTCATGCAGCCGCATGCCGATATGAGTGACAAGGCAATTTTTGAAGATATTTCGGCCACTATCCGCAAAGGAATTGAGGCGGTAAAAGCCAAAAATAATACCAAAACAGGCATTTCTACAACTGCGTTGACAATTGCACTGGAGAAATTGATGGGGGGTTAATTATAATAATGATTTGATGATTTCTACTTTTTATAGCCCATGGTCAGGACCTTGGGCTATGAAAAGTAAAACTTTGTTTTGTCGAGCGTGAAGGATAGAAGCGGGGGCGAGGTACGAGACCGTAGCGGATAGCCTGACCCAAGGGGGCACGCCCAATTATAAATAAAACTTCAATCCAGCGGAAAGAAAGATACCACTGTTGGAAAATGAAAGCCAAAAAGCATCAAAAAGCGGATGGAGTGGCTGACTGCTGATATAAATTTCGCCTGACTGTGCGTAAATTACCGATTGTCTAAATCCTAAACGATATTGAAAATCAAAATTCAAAGCCAGATAATCAAGCAGGTTAATTTCGAAAGATAATCCGGAATCCAAACCAATACTTGGATTAGTCAGCAGTCTTACGATAGTATATTGTAGTTCGTAATAAAAGCTACCATCCTGATAATAACTAGTACCTTCCGTATATGCTCCCCGGTTTTTTTCCAGTAAAGGAATGCCCATATTTAGTCCTAAAAACCCATAGAACCTATATTTTTTATCCCCAATCAATTTATGCCTGCAATGTAAGGCAAGATTTATATGGTCGTTTCGAACATATTGTGTAGGAAAACCTTCCCCATCCCGAAACAAAGGATTTCCCTTGATACTGAAAGGCATACTATTGAAAGTATATTGACTTTTCAATCTAAGTTGAATCTGCTTCTTCGGAATTTGCCATTCAATTAAAACCGTTGGAGATATTGAAGGGGTAAGTTTGTTTCTAAAATCCTGCCTATTTGGCTCAAAAGCATTGTACTGAATCAATCCTGATTCAACAGCAAAGGAAAAACTAAGATTGTTTTGTCCGAAAATGGGCATGGAAACAAGTAAACAACAGAGCTTAAATAAGATTTTCATATAAGGATTAATTTAGCGGGTCAAATTTGTAACACTATAAACGTAAAAAATCTCGATCTGTCAAATAATAATTTTTAGAATGAAAAGATTTGTTGATAATGTCATCAATTAATAAATTTATTTTTAAAAAATAATTACATTTGCTCCTTATCAGAATTTTACATAAAGAAGAAACTAACATAAACACTAACGCTATGAATTACAGAAGCGTCCTTTGTACGAAAACATTGGCGACTGCGATACTCCTGGCTTTTCAGGTTACATCCCATGCGCAGGTTACACTGAACCCAACAGAAGATAAATATATTTCAGCAAAACATGCCGATCAGCATGCCAAATGGAAAAAAGGTGAGGAGCAGTTTCCCGGCCGTCCACGCGATATGTGGCAGCTTGGTTTGGGCGGCGGCAGCTTCATTGTGAGCGGTGATGTAAAATCACAGTTCGGATGGGGAGCGAGTATTCATGCCCGTAAATCATTGGGTTATGTCGTATCACTAAGGGGCGAATATATGTTTGGTCAGGCAAGCGGTCTGAACTACAAAGCATCTCCGATTTTGGCCCTTCCGGCTGGCGAGCCATTTGCTTCTCAATATTCCGACACAGTAGGTTTTTATGCCAATTATAAAACACCTCAGCACCACGCAATTTCTATACAGGCTGTTTTTAATCTGAACAACATCAGATTTCACAAAAAACAGAACAAGTGGGCTGTGAATTTCATCATCGGTGCCGGGGCCAATCTTTACAGATCAGCAATCAATGCCTTGGATGCGAATGGCAATAAATACGAATTCAGTACAATTGGTTTTGATAACAATGGTGATCCGCTCGATATTACAACTCTTCAGGGCAGAAGAGAGGTGCGGAATAATCTGAAAGGTACATTGGACAACACTTACGAAACAAACGCTCCACAAAATAAAAATCATATTTTCACCTTTGGTGAAGAGAAGCCAATGGCTTTGAATCCTTTTGTGAATACTGGTTTCAGCCTCGAGTATATGATTACGCCGCGTCTGTCATTGTCATTGGAACATCAGATCTTTATGACAATGGATGATTATATGGATGGCAAATACAGAAATGAAGTAGGCGGACAGACATCCAATCTGGATCTTCCTCAGTATACTTCGGTACGTTTGGGATTCCATTTAGGCAAAAAAGAGAAGCGCATTCAGCCGCTTTGGTTCGTGAATCCATTACTTGCACCTATGGGTGATGTGGCAGATTTAAAG
>JBIKQC010000462.1:0-4025 GCA_044349855.1 Saprospira sp. | reverse complement strand
TGTGATAGCCGCAGACATGCTGAAGGAAAATGGTTTTTAAAAGATAAATTACTGCATCTGACTGCTGATAAAAAAGATGTTTGGCCCTCCGGAAACAGTCGCAAATTTGCCATCATTGCGAATAAAAAAGCAAAAAATCCTGTTCTCATAGAAGTTTTGCCTTGGGGTGCCAATTGGTACGGTTCGGAGTTTTGGCGCTGTAAAAAATGTAATTGCATCAGCGATCCCGGAAAATGAAAAAATCGGAATACGGAGAAAAACTTTTTGAGCTATTTTATAGCGGTGATGAAACCAATATTGATCTGGCGATAACCTTGGCAGATGCTGTTGGAGCAGATCTTTCCTTATTTTGGGCCGGTGTTGAAGAACTGTTTCAGTTCATCAATCCAGAAATGGCTGACGGCATAAGTTTAAGGGATAAATTGGCGGCAGTACAGGGAAGAAGTTCTTTGTACAAAAGTATGCATAAATTGGAAAATTTGCCGGAATATATCGGATTGGCAAATAATCTGAGAAATCTGAATCTGGAGCATAATCTGCTTAAAAGACTGCCGGAATCCTTGGGTGAAATGAAAAATCTTTCCGAAATAAGTCTTTGGGACAATCAATTGCGCTACCTGCCGGAAAGCATAGGTAATCTATATAAAATCAACAGTTTAAATCTTTGGAACAATTTATTGGAAAGGCTTCCCGATACTATAGGAAATTTGTCTAAATTGGAGATTATGATTTTATCTCAGAATAGGCTTAATGCACTGCCGGAAAAAATGTCGAACATGAAATCCCTTATAGAATTGAGTTTGGCGGATAATTATTTTGAAGAGATTCCAATCTGTATCGCTGGTATGAATTCTTTGGAAACGCTTAATCTGTCGAGGAATAAAATCAAGCGTTTGCCGGATTTTTTGTCAAAGATGCATTCACTGCTAAAATTAGAGCTTTCAGGTAATCCTCTCTTGCCGGGCGAGGCAGAAAAATTATTGACAGCAGCACCCGAACTCAACTTTATATTTTAGAGCTGTTATTTGAATATTGATTTGTTTGGACAAGTATTAGTTTTTGATAAGTGCTTCTATCTGTAAAACTTTTTGTTTGTCCTCATCAGGGTTTTTACTTTTTCCGATTCGGATAAGGCCTGAATAAGCCTCTTTCAAGGCCCAAAGTGAAAGTTTATCCTCCTCATGCGGTTTTTGGGATGCAAATTCAGCTAAAAGCGGCGCAAAATCGAGCAATACTGCATTGTAAAACATGAATGCCTTTTCGGGATTATTGATTTTTTCAAGGGAGCGCCCTACCCCAACCATATCGGGGCCAACAAGGTGCATATAATGGTTCATGATACAATTGGTGATTTTACAACGTACAAAGCGCATCTGTACTTCACTGGCATGGTCTTTCCTATCCTCATAATAAGTAGCCAAATACAAAGCCCAATCTCTAAGCGAAGCTCCATCCATCCAAGTATTAGCTTGAATTTTTCCACCTGCTGAAATAGCTTTTGCTAATTTTTCAATATGCTGAGCAGAAGCAGTCAAATATTCAGTTATATCTGCAATAAAGGGCTTTGCTGCTTCTTTTTGCTTAAGGTCCGATAAATAAATATCTATCAGTCTGCCCAGTTCTGCAATCTCCTGAGCATATTCTTTAGAGAAATCCAATTTCAACAACCCAACTGCATCAGCACTTAGATAATGTCCATTTTTAAGCCATAATTTCAGCATCAGTCCGCCAACTGCAATTTCAGCTGATATTTTTGTTTTGGCAAGTTCAGCAGCTTTTGAATTCTGATAATTGAGCAGTAATTCAAAAAAATCTTTATTTGGGGAGGTTTCTATAAGCGCGTTCATGATATTTATAAAAATTGTTTGTTTTATTAAGGGCAAAAGATTTTTTTTATGACAAAGTCTTCGAACTTTGCGACATCACAGGATTTATCTGCAGATAAAAATTATTTTAAAAATATAAATATATACTATTCAATATAATAAGATATGATACTTTCCGATAAAGAAATAATTGCTGATATTGAAAACGGCAAAATAGTTATAGAGCCCTTCGATGCAGCCTGTATGGGCACCAATTCCTATGATGTACATTTGGGTAAATACCTTGCAACCTATAAAGATAGGGTGCTTGATGCGAAGAAACACAATGAAATAGAGGTTTTCGAAATCCCTGAAGAAGGTTTTGTACTTCAAACCGGTACCCTCTATTTGGGTGTTACAGTAGAATATACTGAAACCCATGCTGCAGTGCCATTTTTAGAAGGCAAATCAAGTGTCGGACGCCTTGGCATTGACATTCATGCTACAGCAGGAAAGGGCGATGTTGGGTTCTGTAACACCTGGACCCTTGAAATTTCCTGCACTCAGCCGGTCAGGATTTATGCCGGAATGCCGATAGGTCAGCTCATCTACTTCAAAGTTTCAGGCGAGATTCAAAATTATTACAATAAAAAGCAGAATGCTAAATACAACAGCAGAACAATTTATCCTGTTGAATCAATGATGTGGAAAAACAAGTTTTAAAAGATCGAAGACCTGTAAACTATTTAAAAGTTTTACCATCGAAATATTCATCGAAAGTGTCTTCATCTTTGTTACCGTTAGCGACTACTGCCAAAACCAAGCCCGCAATAATTAATAGTATTTTAAAACAGAATCCCAAAGTTGGGCCAACTATCAGCGTCATCCAATCGGTCAGCGCAAAACTTAATCCGATAAGATTGACTACAATACCTACAAAGCCCAATAAAAATAGTGCAAAACCAAGTAGGGTAAGGATGTGTTTCTTTTTCATAAATGATATCGTTTTGAGAAAAAATCGAGTCAAAGTTATGCAAACAACTTCTAAAAAGAGATTTTGTTCTTATATTTGTCCTTTAATTATCAAATACAGTAGCCTTACACCTTCAGAATTTAATTGGAATGATTAAAATAGTCGAATGTCCGAGGGATGCTATGCAGGGTCTGCGTGAATTCATACCTACAGCTACCAAAATAAAATACATCAATCAACTCTTGAAGGTTGGATTTGACACTATTGACTTCGGCAGTTTTGTGTCACCCAAGGCTATTCCACAATTGCGGGATACAGCAGAAGTGATTTCGGGTCTTGACCTTAGTGCAGGAAAAACCAAACTGCTGGCAATTGTTGCCAATCAGCGGGGTGCAGAAGATGCTTCATTGTTCGAAGAAATAGGCTATCTGGGTTACCCATTCTCTATCTCCGAAACTTTTCAGCTAAGAAACACCAATGCCACAATTTTGGAATCATTGTCAAGAGTAGAGACCATTCAAAATATCTGCCAAAAAAATAACAAAAAAATGGTAGTGTATATCTCTATGGGTTTTGGAAACCCTTATGGCGATGAATGGAATGTGGATGTAGTTCAAAAATGGGTTGATATTTTAGCTGACTTAGATGTTAAAATTCTTTCTCTTTCCGATACTATTGGAGTAGCAGATTCCAAAACCATCAGTTATCTTTTCAGTAACCTGATCCCACCCTATCCTGATGTAGAATTTGGTGCACATTTTCATACTACACCCAATAGTTGGCATGAAAAAGTTGAAGCTGCATACAAAAATGGCTGCCTTCGTTTTGATGGTGCACTGAAGGGTTATGGCGGATGTCCAATGGCAAAAGATGATCTCACGGGCAATATGCCTACTGAAAATCTAATTTATTATTTCAATACAATAAATGAACAATTAAATTTGAATGAAATAGCACTTCAACAGGCTCTAAACATGGCAGTTGATGAAGTATTTCCACAATTAACTTCACATTAATAATTTTTATGCACTATGTTTTTTTAGATTTTTGTCAACCTTTATCGTAGAAAAAAAAGAATGATAGATGACATTTTTCAAAAAATACTTATAATTGCAGCCAATTAGCTTATTCAAGTAAAACTCAAGTCTGATGAAATACGTATTCTACGCCATTTTCACTATTGCCATTGTGGTACTTTCTTACTACCTGATGGAGAGCATCCGTCGTCCTGTTAATTTTCACAACAC
>JBIKQC010000461.1:0-4044 GCA_044349855.1 Saprospira sp. | reverse complement strand
TTCCTAAGTCACATCAGTCAAAGTTTACAAAATTACTCTTGGAACTAAAATCCGAAACCAATACTTCCTTTTTAGAGGAGTTCGAAACTAGATTTACAGGGGTATATGACGAGTTTTTTGATAAGCTTAATAAAATTTCTTCTGAAATTAGCCCTACTGAATTGAAATTATGTGCTTTGATGAAGTTAAATCTAAGTACAAAAGAAATTGCTATGTTGACTAATAGAACTGTTGGAACCATTGATAATGCCAGAAGCGGTATTAGAAAGAAGTTAAATTTAGATGATAGTAGTAATTTACAACATTTTTTAATGGAATTATAAATTTAATTAAAAATCTGATTTATAGATTTATATGCATTTTATATGAGTTAAAAATGAGATTAAATATTAGTCACATTAGATTTTTATGAGATAATATTAAAGCCATTCTAGTTTTAGAACTTGTTCTTTGTGAAAATTATAATCATGAGAACATACTTTATAAACTTTTTAATTTTACTGTTTTTAGTATCCAATTTAGGTTTAAAATCACAAAACCTTACTTTTTCCTTATCAGGTCAAACAGGTACCTCGGGTACAAATTGGAGCATTTCGGCTAATACGCTCACGGTCGCTGCCTCAGGAACAGCAGAGGTTCACCCAAGTGTAATCTCAAATCATTTGAGTAATCTGGGTGATTTAACTATTGTATTACCGCCTCAAGGTTCAGTAACTAGAGACATTTTATTTAATAGCGCCATTTCCTATACGGGTTCAATTCCCAGAACTTTAGTTGTAAATGCTGCGAACAACATCTTGTTTGCGAATGGTACAGGAATAACATCTTCAACAGCAGCGTTAAACATAGTTTTACGAGCTGCCATGGGCGCAAATCCAGATCAAGGTAGAGTTAGCTTGGACGGAACAACAATTTCTACCAAAGGTGGTCATTTTTGGTTGGGTGGAGGAAGTTTAAGTTCGACATGGAATGGATTGCCTGTAGGAGCAAATTCAGCTCAGACATGGTCAGACGACATTTCAGCACTTTCTATGGTTGGAGGAAGTTTAGTAACAGAGGGAGGAAATGTATACTTAGCTGGATTATCATGGGATTCATTTGACAATGATGGAGTCAACTATGGTATTTACATTGATAACTACACCATTTCAAGTGGCTCAGGAAGTATATCAATAAATGGTTCATTGAACGGAAGATTTACCTCCGGTGTAGCGACACGTATCATATCTTCAACTGGAAGTGTCTTAATTTCGACAACAAGCGGAGCAATTTCCATAAATGGAAACGGCACAGACCAGATTAATAATGGCAATAGTTGGCGTGTAGGTACTTTTATTAGCAGTTCATCCACTGTCGTTAGTGCTACAATTTCATCGGTTTCTGGTGCAATTAGCATTAATGGTAATGCTAATTTTTCTTTAACAAGTAGCACTTCGAACGTTATCATGCAGGCCGATAAAGTTACATTTGATGCAACAAACCAATATGCGGTTAAAATCAATACTTCTGGTACCTTTACCCTGGAACCCGTTGGAAATGCTTTTGCAAACGCAATTACTTATCCAATATCTAATTTGTCTTTGAATGCATCTGTATCTGGCTTGACCATTGGTAAGCCTAGCAATACAGCTAGTATAACTTTTAATGGTATTACCAACATTGCTGGATATATAAGCGCCTACGGGGGCACTTTATCTATCAATGAAAACCTTACAAGCTCAACGGGCAGTACAATTTCTTTGTACGGCAATTCGCTTAATTTTGGAACTAATAAAACAGTAACTTCAGCCAATGGACAGCTGATTGTCGCTCCTCAAGATTCTTCAAATTCAATAGGAATGGCCGCTGCTTCAGGAACTTTACAGCTTCCAGCCAGTTATTTCAGTAATCATTTTGCAGATGGATTTTCTAATATCCAAATTGGCAGCAACAATCAAACTGGTGCAATAAGCGCTAATGCATTTTCACTGAGAGACAATATGACCTTGCTCACAAACAATACGTTGACTTTGGGCGGTCTTGTTACGCTTGAAACTAATGATCTTACTTTAGGTTCGGATATTTCATCAATTATTGGAACGCCGACATATTATTTTAAAACAAATAACAGCGGTAAGGTGAAGAGATTGATAGGGAATAGTGCTGCACTAGGGTTCCCGATTGGAAATTCTAGGTACAATTCCGTAGAAATTTCTAATAATACGGGTTCTGCAGATCTCTTTTCAGTAAATGTTGTGGATGCAGTTTATCAAAATGGTTATAGCGGTGCAACTGTATCAGGACCTCATGTTCAGGTTACCTGGGATATCAGTAAAAGCAATTCAAATGCCGGTTCAGGAGTTGATTTTACCTTTGTGTGGGATACTATACAAGAGTCTTCAACAATAAACCCTCACATTTTAAGTCATTACAATGGCAGTATTTGGGAAACCGCTACTGGTACTACCGGGACTGTAATGACGAATGGTAGCAGCAAAACGATCACCCATAGTGGTTATGACGGTACATTTTCTCCTTTTTCAATTATTCAGGCTGAACCACTCCCCATTAGTTTAATTGGAATTCAAACAGAATGTGTTCAAGGACAAGGTGTAATGATCAATTGGCAAACAGCAAGTGAGCTCAATGCATCTCATTATGAATTATATCGCAGCGATGATGCTGTAGAATGGAATTATATAGGAAATGTAATTGCAATTGGAACTAGTAACGAAACAGCTGCCTACACTTTCATGGATACTGAAGTCGGAAATGATATCAATTATTATCAAATAAAGCAATTTGATATAGATGGGACCTACAAGATGTTACCAATCATGAACAGACAGTGTAATAATTTTTCAGAATTTTCGATTTATCCTAATCCGACTCAATCAACTTCTGTAATTAGATTATCATTGGAAAGTGATGTTCAGGCAGAAATAAATGTTTTTGATATTAGAGGAAAGGTTGTTGTTGCTAGAAATCAAATGCTTAGAGAGGGTAATAATATGATATCCATCGATTTGAGTAATCAGGAAAATGGTATGTATATTATTACTATCAAGAACAAAAACAAAGCTGAAGAAATGTTAAATATCGAACCATTCAAGTTGATAAAGTATTAATGCGTTTTTCAAAAAGGTTTTTAAGGGGTTTGACTTAATGTTGAACCCCTTTTTTATATTTTTCTTGAGTTTGACAGTTAATTAACGTAACTAATTGATAATCAAAAATAGCACTTTTGAATCGGCTCACTACAAACCGACTTTTTCAAAAAAAAGCCACTTTTGATTTATACCTTTAAGCAATCTCTGGCTATTAAAGGTGGCAGTTCTTTTATGCCTAAAGCATTTAGTATAGCCCCCTGATTTGTTTGTGGGCTCGACCTGATATAAAACTCGTTATCATCAGATTTTATTTGACTTACTTGCATCTTATCCAATATTGATCTTAAAGTTTTTTCAGTAATTATTTTATTGTTTTTATTCACCCTTTTTAGTACCCAGTTTTGTAGCGTAAATGCAATGTAGCACATGCAGATATGCCCCTCGATGTGTTTATATGTCCAATGGAACATTGGTCTGATTTCCAAATGCGATTTCAGTGTTCTGAAGCTATGTTCTATTTTATAAAGTTGCTTATATTGATTCAAAACCTCTGTTGCGTCAATTATAGTATTCGTGCTTATTGCAATAAAACCATCGAATTTTTCATCCCTTTTGATTTTCTCCTCATCAAGCTCAAAAACTTCATTTTTTGCTTTGATGTAAAAGCGATTAGATTTACTTTTTAGCATGGAAGGCTTTTGTAAAAGCAGTTTAGCTTTTTCAATTTTTTCCAATCTTTCAAAGCTATCTTTTTTCGCTCTTTTCTCAGAATCAGGTACCTGATCGTGGTGAAGATGGCTTTAAACAGTATGTTGCAATGGCTGTTTTGGGTTATAAGTAATCAAGCACAAATAATAATAGCTTTGAACCCGAAGGCTCCGCGAAGCGAATGAAGTCTTTTTCATTCTGACTTCGTTAGAAAGCCTCGCTGAAGGTACCACTTCAGCTGTGTTTT
>JBIKQC010000460.1:0-4045 GCA_044349855.1 Saprospira sp. | reverse complement strand
AACAGCAATTCTGCCCTACCCGAGCAATATCGCGTTTTTGCAGAACCTTTTGAAAGCCCAAATCATGGTTCCAGAACATTGGAACTAAGCCCGAGAGACAGTACTGCTTCACCTTGGGGATGGCATGACACAAACGGCAGTGCCGGAGCAGAGTTTACTATAACACGCGGAAACAATGTACATGCTTATGATGATCGCGATGATGATGATTTGCCAGGTTATTCGCCCGACGGTACGGCAGCACTAAACTTTGATTTTCCTTTAAATTTAAATCAGACAGCAATAGGTTATCAGGATGCCGCTATTACCAATCTATTTTATTGGAACAACCTCATGCACGATATGTGGTACCGTTACGGTTTCGATGAAGCGAGCGGCAATTTCCAACAAAACAACTACAGCCGTGGCGGTTTGGCTACCGACTATGTATTTGCTGAAGCACAGGATGGCGGCGGAACCAACAATGCAAATTTTGCAACTCCTGTCGATGGTGATAATCCACGTATGCAAATGTACCTTTGGACAGGCGGCGGCGGTGCCAGTAATCTGCTAAACATCAACAGTCCTGCAGGTATTGCAGGACCTAAAACTGCATCTCAGGCAACTTTTGGCCCCGGCTTGACAACTACGCCAATTACTGCGAATGTTGTACTTGTAGAAGATGGAACGGCCCCTACAAATGATGGCTGTACCGCCTTAGTTAATCCAACAAATATAAATGGCCGTATTGCAATTGTGTTCCGCGGCAATTGCAATTTCACAATAAAAGTAGCAGAGGCGCAGACAGCCGGCGCACTTGCAGTTATTGTAATTAACAATGCAGCAGGAGCTCCATTTGCCATGGGCGGTACCGACCCTTCCATTACTATACCTTCTGTTATGATTTCTGATGTTGATGGCGCGGCAATAGTTGCACAGTTGACAGCAGGACAGCCTGTAAATGCAACTTTGGTTGACAGTAGCGGTAATTTTGACAAAGATGGTGATTTGGACAACGGAATCATTGCCCATGAATATGGTCATGGCATTTCAACCCGCCTGACAGGTGGCCCGGCCAATTCTAACTGCCTGAACAATTCAGAACAAATGGGAGAAGGATGGTCTGATTTCTTTGGTCTGATGATGACAATTGAAGCAGGTGATCAAGGCACAGACGGTCGCGGCATCGGCACTTTTGCCACCGGAGAACCTGTAACCGGCGGCGGCATCAGAAATGCTCCCTACACAACAAATATGAGTGTCAATCCATACACTTATGCAGATGTAAATAACACTGCAGATGTTTCAGAACCTCACGGAATTGGCTTTGTATGGTGCTCTATGCTTTGGGATCTCAACTGGGCGATGATTAACCAATATGGTTTCGACCCTGATTTCTTTGGCGGAAATGGCGGTAATAATATGACCATGCAGTTGGTCATTGACGGGCTAAAACTGCAGCCATGCAGTCCCGGTTTCATAGATGGCCGCAATGCCATTCTATTGGCAGACTCAATCCTATATGGTGGTGCTAATCAGTGCCTGATTTGGGATGTATTTGCGCGTCGTGGTTTGGGTTTCAGTGCAGATCAGGGCAGCAGTTCAGATCGTACAGATCAGACAGAAGCTTTCGACATTCCGACTATCTGTGCCATTCCTACAGTCCCCCCGGTTTCAAATTTCAACAGTAGCTTAGTCTCCTCTTGCCGTGGGACAGTAAATTTCACAGATCAGTCAACGGGTACACCACAGTCCTGGACTTGGACTTTCGGCGATGGAAATGGATCTACTGCCAGAAATCCTACTCATACCTATAACAATAGCGGCACTTATACAGTCCAATTAATTGTAAGCAATACACTTGGAAACGATACAAGTACGGTTTCAGTCATTGTTAATCTACCACCTCTCCCCACTGTAAGTGGAATGTCTATTTGTGCAGGTCAGACAGCTGAGCTGACAGGAAATGCAACCGGGGTAATTGTTTGGTATAACAGTCTAGGAAATGCCATTGATACCATTATGACTTTCAATACTCCTGCACTAACTTCAACAACTACTTATTTTGCAGAGAATGTCATTTTCTTCCCTTCACAAAATATCGGACCACTAAATGGTACGATTGGCGCAGGCGGTTATCACAATACAGGATTTACCGGGGCACAGAACTTTACTGCAAGCAAAGCGCTGACCATTCTTTCCGCTTGGTTGGATGCAGGTTCTGCAGGTTCACGTACATTATATTTATGGAGCGGCAGCAATGGCACAGGAGCTGTTGTTGATTCTATAACAATTAATGTCCCGGCCGGAGCTCAGCGCGTTGCACTCAATTTGAATGTTCCCGGTCCGGGCAATTACAGCTTGGGCGGCACAACCATCAACTTGTATCGCAATACTGCGGGTGCAACCTTTCCGTATACAATTGCCAATCTCATTAGCATAACAGGAACTTCTGCCGCAACTCCTTCCTGGTATTATTTATATGATTGGGAAGTTCAGGAAGCAGCCTGCCGCAGTGCTCAGGTTCCTGTTGTTGTAAATGTAGATGGTGCCGCATTTACTTACAGCACAAATATTTTTGACGTACAGTTCACTGATATTTCAGCAAACGCTACATCATGGTCTTGGGATTTTGGCGATGGTAATAGTTCTACTGCGCAAAATCCGCTTCACAGCTACACAACTGCCGGAACCTATACAGTTGAACTTATAGCGAATGGCAATACAAGTTGTCCTTATACTCAAATTATTACTGTTTCGGCATCAGGTAATGTGAATATTGGCAATGATTTCAATGCAGAACTCAGTCCGAATCCAAGCAGTATTTCAACTGTATTGAGATTTAACACAGTGCTGAAAGAGCAACTTTTGGTGCAGATTATCTCCGTTGATGGCCGTATACTAAGAGAAACGTTTGTTCAGGCTGGCGAATCGAGCAAAGAACTTGATTTGAAAGGCTTAACACCGGCTATGTATCTGTTAAGGCTAAGCGGAAAAACCACAATAAATACGTTAAAACTAACCGTGAAATAATCCCAAAAACGCTAGTTGAGTTCGTGATGAACCCGAAGGCTCCGCGATGCGAACCCGAAGGCTCCGCGAAGCGAACCCGAAGGCTCCGCAAAGCGAACAGAATTTGCAAAGGAGAATCCGGTATAATTTTTTTTCAATATATATATCAGCAAATAGCTCAGGAATTCCTGGGCTATTTTTTTTATAAAATCAAAATTAAATATCATTCTTCTTTTTTCACTTTTTATAATTGCTTAGATAATTTAATACTTATTTTATTGTACAAAACAAAAAATTCTTTCTAAATTGAACTTTTCTATCAAACCTTTGCTTATAAAGTAAGCAAACTATATTAACCCTAACAGATCTTTAATCTATGTATCTAAATCTTGATAAATCTTTCAATCCCTATATGGGCGAAGAAATCCCATTCGAATGCTTCGATTTCCCAGGTGGTGAGTCGCATATCAAAATCAGCGGATCACATTCACATGAGGTAACTATTACACATCGCATCAGATCTTTCAATGATGTCGGTATGATTTTACTGGCGGCAGATGCATTGCGCAGAATGGGCACAGGCAGATTGGAACTAATGATTCCTTATTTCCCGGCAGCAAGACAGGATCGTGTTATGGTAAAGGGCGAACCGCTCTCGGTAAAAGTAATGGCTGAAATTTTCAATAGCCTGAAACTTGACAAAATTACTGTTTTTGACCCGCATTCTGAGGTCACTCCTGCCCTGCTCAACAATTGTGAAGTTATTTACAACTATGATTTTATCGGCAGAGTGATGGAGGACATCGGAGAAGAAGTGCTATTAGCCGCTCCCGACGGCGGTGCATTGAAAAAAATCTACAAGGTTTCAGAAGCACTGGATGGTGTTCCTGTGGTAGAATGCGGCAAAATGAGGGATGTTAAAACCGGCAAACTGACCGGTTTCCGCGTAAACACTGATGATCTTGGCGGAAAAAACTGCTTGATAGTGGACGATATCTGCGATGGCGGCGGCACTTTTATTGGATTGGCAGAGGAGCTGAAAAAGAAAAATGCC
>JBIKQC010000459.1:0-4048 GCA_044349855.1 Saprospira sp. | reverse complement strand
TTTGTTGATAACATGGCTAATAGTATTGGTATGAAATCAGATAATTACTCTAAAATGCTTTCTGCCGAAGATGTTAAATTTTTGAGCAGTAAAGGAGTGCAATTCGGATCTCATTCACATACTCACCCAATTCTTACTGAAATAGAAAAAGATCAGGTTGTTTTTGAGATGCAGCATTCTAAAGAAATTCTGGAAAATCTGACCGGAAAATCAGTTGATATTTTTGCCTATCCCAATGGTATTTGGAATGAAGAAACCGAGCAGATGGCAAAGGATTGTGGGTTCAAGTATTTCCTTCTGACGGAGGATAAAATAAATTATTTAACGACCAATACAATTCAAAAGCATCGATATAAAAGAGTTAATCAATATCACAGGACATTAGTTGAGGCATTGTCTCATATTTATGGAACTACAGCTTTTTTAAGGAAATTGTTGGGTAGATAAATTTAATGAAAAAGTACATTCAATTGAATGAAAAATAAAATGCATTATGAATGATAACCCTAATCAAGAACCTGTAAATGAATTTGGACAATCCGGCCAAGTAACAAAAATACAGGAGGCGGTACAAAAAGTCAGAACAGAGGTTCATAAGATAATTGTTGGTCAGGATGATATGATCGATCTGGTGCTTATCGCCCTATTTGCAGGCGGACATGTACTGCTGGAGGGCGTACCGGGTATTGCCAAAACATTGGCTGCAAAACTCATTGCTCAGACACTGAATGTAGAATTTAAGCGCATTCAGTTTACTCCCGACCTTATGCCGTCTGACGTTACCGGAACAACGGTTTTTAATATGCAGCAGTCAAAATTTGAGTTCAATCAGGGACCGATTTTTTCCAATATTGTACTGATAGATGAAATAAACAGAGCACCGGCCAAAACACAGGCTTCCCTCTTCGAAGTGATGGAAGAGAAACAGGTTACTGTTGATGGGACTACCTATAAAATGGGATTTCCATTCATGGTTTTGTCTACTCAAAATCCTATAGAACAGGAAGGTACCTATAAACTTCCTGAAGCACAGTTAGACCGTTTTCTTTTCCGTATTATACTCGATTATCCAAGTTTGGAACAGGAGCGTAAAATTCTCTACCGTTTCAAAGATGATTTCAATAAACGTCAGACTTCAGATGTAAAGGCAGTGTTGAATGCCAATGAAATAAAAGAATGCCAGGAAATTATTGAAAAAATTCATATCAAAAACGAACTGCTCGACTACATCGCCCAAATAATTCATAACACAAGATCTCATGCAGATCTCTTTTTGGGAGCATCACCGCGTGCATCTTTGGCTATCATGCAGACATCCAAGGCCTATGCAGCAATTAACGGCCGCAATTTTGTAACACCCGATGATATTAGATATGTGGCATTTTCTGTGCTCAATCACCGTATTATTCTGACTCCTGAACGTGAAATGGAAGGACTTCATGTACGTGATGTTATTAATGATATCATTTCAAAAATTGAAGTGCCGCGGTAATATTTTGTATTGGAGATACATTAGTATCATAGCTTAAATCAATTTTTACCAATAGTAATTTACTTATTAATCTACTGTTTATTAGTATTAACAGGCGAAAATTTCATTTTGGATTTTCGCCTTTTTCTAATTTTTAATATCTTCAATATGAATATTCTAACAAAATATTACGGATTTAAAATCATAGCTTGGGTATTACTTTTTTTTCCGGCTTATTATTTTATCAACGATTATAAGTTATATTATATTTTTGAAGCCCTGTATTTTAATGGTGTACCAACAGTTGGTACAGTAGAAAGTAAAATTCGTGATATTTCAGCTGATTTCGTTTTGTACAACGTTAGTTACATTACGGAAAGTGGACAGAAGTATATCAAAGCTATTAAATATTTTAAAACCTATCAGAAAGTGTCAACAGTCGATATTGTCTATTTCGCTGAGGCGCCACAATTTGCAGAGGCAAAGTTTTCTTTTGAAAATTACAAATTCTTCCGAACAGGAACTTATAACAATAGTAGTATATTGATATTTTTTTTAATGTTTTCCGCCATTTGTTATTATTATTGCCGTAAATATGTTTTAGCCTGATTATGTATAAACAGAGGACTTACATAGCATTTAAACTTGTTTTTTGGATGTTTACATTCCTGCCGGGATATTATGTCATTTCAAATATCAGGATGATACATGAGGCTGAAATGTTGAGAGAAAATGGTTTGAAGCTAAAAGCTAAAGTTATATCTGTAGAGACAGTGATTGTTTCAACTGAAAACGGATCTGTCACACATTATATTCCGACTATAAAATATAAAACAGCAGCTGGCCCTGAATATGTAAGGGTATTGCAGCGTGATGGGATACATTATGCTGAAAATGATGAAATTGAAATGCTTTATTATTCCGATAAGGCCTCAGAAGCAATCCCAAACAGTTATTTTTTTCTATTCCAAAGTTTAGTGGAAAATTTGAGGTGGTTGGTTCTGATGTCCGGATTTTTGCCAATGATTTTTTATGTTTATATAAGAAAGGCGATCCTGTCATGATCTAAAACAGATTTCGGATTTTCTGAAATTTTGAACTACCGCAGTTTCCTAATTTGTGCAGCAAAAAGAGGTAATAAATAGCCTTTTTGATAGCAAAAAAGCTATAAAGTAGCCTATTGGTGATTTTTTTTGGGTAATTATTTAAATTATTTGATTAAATAATTGACTTTTCAGGCGCTAAGTCATAATTTTACATCAAATTAGTTTCACTTTTTACTTTAATCCTATCATACTATCGGCTAAAAGCCGCTGCATAAGCCTATGAACAGCATCGTCACTCAACGTTTTATTAACTGTCATAATAAATTGCGCAAAGAACTGCGGGTTCGTTCCAGCAGACAGTTTGCCATGAATTTAGAATATCTTCCACAAAGTCTAAGTGAGATTCTTAAAAATAGGAGAGATGTTACCATCGAACTTCTCAGAAAGGCAGTGGAAGTGTACAAGATGAATCCGGTCTATCTTTTTACGGGCGAAGGACCTATGTTCATGAAAGAAGAGGACCACAAAAATTTCAGGGTTTTAACTATAGTAACTGATGCCCAAAATGATGAACGTATAGTGCATGTACCTATTCCGGCACAAGCGGGCTATGCTTCAGAATCAAGTGATCCTGTCTTTGTACAGGAACTGCCAACCTATACTTTGCCCGATTATAAATATAAGGTGGGTACACACCGCTCTTTCGATGTATCCGGAGACAGCATGGAGCCTACACTTTTTGAAGGGGACAAAGTTGTCTGCAGTTATTTGGAGCCTACCCTTTGGGAAACAGCATTGAAAGACAGTTATGTATATGTGTTTGTCACCAAAGGTGATGTATTGGTTAAAAGAGTGAATAACAAGATTAGGGATGAAAAAACGATAACGCTCATTTCTGATAATAGTTATTATGAACCATATGATGCTAAAATTTCAGATGTGACGGAGATTTGGTATGTCAGAGCTAAAATTAGCCCTTTTCTGCCTTCTCCCGGCAATCTGAAAAATGTATTGAAAGATGAAATGGATTCGCTGAGAAACACCATTCAAAATCAGTCAAAGATTATCGAAAATCTGTATAAAACCATAGAAAACCTGGTGAATAAGTAACGGCGTACGTTTTTTTGGTTCAATTATTTACCGCAGGCTAAAGCCTATGTCTCAGTAAGGTGCTGCTTCAGTAGGCTAAACCGTCCCTCGCTGCTCTCTTTTTCTTTCACTTAGTGGTCCTTCAGTTCACTTCACGGTCCTTCGGTTCATCTTTGTATTAAAATGTGGATCAAGCGCATAATTACGAATGCGAATCAAGTGTTAAAAAAGGTCTTTTTTTTACATCAACGGTTTAGAAATATTTGCCATAATAATTTGGCAATATGGTATTTATACAAATAATGCGCAGTTTTTACAGGTCACCCCTACGGGGCTTAAAATTTTTTGTTTACATCTTAATACTAAGAACAGGTCGCTCCTCTGGAGTGAAAAATGGCTCCGTAGGAGTCAAATGTTCTTAGCTATAATTGAATAAGATGAA